>JAZUJC010000324.1:0-12400 GCA_045642625.1 Lachnospiraceae bacterium | reverse complement strand
CACAGTGCTCCTGCAGGGGATATCAAGAGTCTGCTGGGCGGATCTCTATACTACGAAGACTTTATTAATACCGAAGTGGCCATGTGCGATGTTGTTGGTGCCAAATGCCGTTCTCCCAAAAAGATAATGCTCTCTCTTGATGAGTATGGCGCAATGATCAGACCCAACTCTCCGCTTCATCCCGGTTACGGAATTCATAACATGGCCCGTACACATTATCATTTTGATCCTGAGAGAAAATATATCCTTCACGATCCCGATAATATGCCGGAACGAGAATTCCCCGGCAACGACATGACAAAGGTACTTTCCATGGCATCCATTCAGCTGGCTTTATTAAGACATGCTGACCGAGTTAAAATCGGCTGTATGACAGGTGGTCTAAATGCTCTTGTAAGCGCTAATCACGACCATGTTTGGAAAGCTGCTACACACTACGCCTTCACTGATTTGATTAACTACGCGAAGGGCGTTTCACTGGATACAAAGGTTTCCTCAGAAACCTATGATATGCCGGGATATGCAATTGACGACACCTCTCAGTACACCGGAAAAGAAGGGGTAAACTACGTTGATGCCGCTTCTGCCTGGGATAAGGATTCAAATACTGTTACAGTTTTCGTAATTAACAGAAATGAAGATACCGAATATCCCCTTACCATAGATTTAAAAGCCTTCAAAGGCTATTGTTTCAAAGATCACACTTATATGTACTGTGATGACCCCGAGGGCAAAAACACCTATGACAACCCGGATTACATTCTACCGAGGCAATCTACCGATGCCGTATTCGAAAACGGGGAATTAAAGGTTCACATCAAACCCTTGTCCTGGAATGTAATTAAATTCACAGCAAAATAAATACACAAATTAATACGCCTCAAAAAATAAAATGCCGAACGTGATGCTTTACACAATGCGCTTTCATGTTCGGCTTTTTTGTATCAAAAAAGGAGATGCCGGTTGGCATCTCCCTTCTTATTATTCTTTATTTTCTTACAGTGTGAACTTATCAATAATAGCCTTAAGCTCGTTAACTGCTGCCTTACATTCATCAACCTTATCAACACTGCCTGCGGTTTCATTAACCATATTGGTAGTCTTTTCAGCGATATCTGTAACGCCTGTTGCAGCTTCATTAACTGTAGTATCAATACCGTTAATAGCTTCAACGATAGTTGCAAGAGATTCATTAAGCTCAGATACACTCTGCTTAATGGATGCCATGCTGCTACCGAAGGTATCTGCATCGCTCTTGTACTGTTCACTAACCTTACCAAATTCTTCGTAATCGGAAAGAACGTTGGTCTCAAGGAAGCCTGTTGTTTCACCAAGGCAGTCAGCCATCTGATCAACTGCTCCGGTAACTTCAACTACGATGTTACTGATATCCTTAACTGCTGCAGATGTCTGAGTAGCAAGATTACTGATTTCAGAAGCAACTACTGCAAAACCTCTTCCGGCTTCACCTGCTCTTGCAGCTTCAATTGAAGCGTTAAGAGAAAGAAGGCTTGTCTGAGAAGAAATTGCCATAATTGTTCCGGTTAATTCTTCAATCTTTTCTACGGCCTTGGAAGCTTCAATAGCCTGAGCTGCCTTAACCTTAACTGATTCGTAAATATCAATTGTCTTCTGGCTTGCAACCTTTGTGGTAGCTGCAAGATTGTTAGCTCTGTCAAGAACTTCTTCAGATGCAGAAGCACCTTCATCAGCAAGCTTGCCAATGCCAACTGCATTTTCCTGAACTGATACAACGCTTTCGTTGATGCTTGTTGTTGTTGCGGAAGTTTCTTCCATACCTGCTGCCAACTCCTGAGTTGTAGCTGAGTTGTCCTGGCAAAGGTTTCCGACATTTTCGATTGTAGCCTGTAATTCGTCCACATTGTAATCAATGCTTACGCCGGCTTCATCAATAGAACCAACGATTGCACTTAAGCTTCCTCTCATTACTCCGACAGACTTAGCAATTGCACCAACTTCATCGCTCTTAGAAGCAAGCTTTTCTGCTGTAGCATCAGCGCTGAAGTCAAGAGCTGCGGTCTTATTGATAACAGGAACGAGCTTTGAAAGACCCTTAAGTAAATATGTAGATGCAAGAGCAACAATTGCAATTGCAATAATCAAGCAAACAACACCGTAAATAATCATCGATGTTCTCATGGATGTTACATCAGCCATCATTACATCTTTATCTGCAGTAACGATTACGATGTTACCTGTAGATGTGAATGCATAACCGGCTACCTTTTCAGCACCCTTGTATTTATAAGAACATGAACCGTTTTCAACCTTCTTGCCTGCCTGAAGATCAGCTACGATACCCTTAACCGCATCGTTTTCAACAGGGTTACCAATCTTTTCGGGATCGCTGTGGTAAAGCATAATTCCGTCAGGGCCTACCATGTATGCGTAAGAACCTGCAACACCATCGATTTCGATTTCACCAATCAGCATATCATAATCGATTTTGATAAGCTTATCATAGTCAGCTGTTACCAATACGATGTTACCCTGATCGTTAAGTGCATAACCGGCAATCTTCTTGGCACCCTTGTAATCATATACACAGTAACCGTCTTCTACGGTCTTACCGGCCTGAAGGTCTGCTACGATACCCTTAACTGCTGCATTTTCAACTGCGTTGCCAACCTTTGATACATCGGGATGCCAAAGCATTGTTCCATCGGGGCTTACCATGTAAGCATATGAACCGTCAACACCATCAATTGTAATGTTACCAAGGAGCTGATCATAATCGATCTTCATAAATGCATCATAGTCAGCTGTTACAACAAGAATGTAACCCTGAGAAGTGAATGCATAACCTGCTAACTTTAATGCTCCGTTATATTCATATAATACGGAACCGTTTTCAACTTTTTCACCGGCCTGGAGCTTTGATACAATATCCTTTACCGCTGCATTTTCAACCTGTGCGCCGATTTTGCTTGCAGTGGGATGCCAAAGCATTACGCCTGTACGGCTTACCATATATGCATATGAGCCTTCAACACCCTTAATCTGGATATTACCAAGAATTCTTGTGGTACGATCCGCATCAAGTTCAAGGCCAAGTGCTGCGACAAGATCAATACCTACTGCTGCTTCTTCTGCAAGGTTCTGTGCGAAATCCATATAAGAAGCTTCACCGAACTGCTTTGAGAAGTTAATTGCTACTGCAGCTTCACTTGCAAGGTTCTGTGCATATCCACCGTATGCCTGCTCACCAAAGGTTGTAGCGAAATCTACACCACTTGCTGAAGCCTCTGCAAGGTTTTTAGCGTAGTTCATATAAGTGTTTGTTACGGTGCTTGAAGCCTTCATAACACCACTGATAACCTGAACTAATACAGTAACAAGTACTATTGCTGATACAAGCAAAGTAATCTTGGAACTAAGTTTCTGGAAGAATCCGATAGAATTGGAATCTCCGCTCTTTTTACTGTTGTTTGCCATTTGTTATACCTCGTTTTTAGATAATTAGCATATTATGTATACTATGTATACAATTATCTGACATAATAACCAAAAAGGCAATATAATTTTTCGTTATTTCTTCTCATTTCAACAATTTGGCTCTTTTTTGATGCTTTTTAGTCTTATTTTGACGCAATTGCATCAAAAGACCTTTCGTTTACCGCTATAAAGCGAAGTCATCAAAGGCATCCGCCTTACAAAAATGCTGCTTTTTGTAATTAATGAGAAAAGCCCTGGCATGAGCACGATCGCCTTTTAAATCGGCCAGCATCAAGTCCACCGTATCGGAATCCGGTGACACAATATCTATAAAATCCTCGAACTCTTTTAAATCGTCTGACATATCTTCCGTTACGTAATACCAGGCGCTTTCCATTGCACAGCCCTTGGAATGCGCAATAATGTAACTCTTTAATTTTTCTCCCGTTTCATCCAAAAGAAAAGAGGCATGCTTAAGCCTTAACAGCGCCAGCCCTGCCTTGGCCTTACCGACCTCTTTTATATATTGAAAGGACTCGCCCAGAAACTCACCGTCCACAGAACCGATACCGTCATAGGAAATATCTTCTTCACCGCATAAAGCTCTGTCCGAATACCCTTCATAATCGTTTGTAGCCAGAAAGTTTAAAAGAGCCATATCCCATTTTGCATACCACACATCGCTGCCGATTTCCGGGTCTCTTAAAAGATATGGAGCCGAAAGCTTTGTAGCTAGGCTACCTAGCAAATATGCCGCATCTCCTTCCCCGTCTCCCAGCAAATCAATTCTTTCCATTCTGTTGCAGCCATCAAAGACTCCTCTTTCCAGAGAGGCCACCGATTTTGGCTTGGTTGACATAAGTACATCTTTTAAAATAGGGCAGTTGGAAAAGGCCCAGTCACCCATATAGCTTATAGTCCCGGGCAATATCACTGTCTTAAGGGAGTTTATGCAAAAGAATGCTTTCTTTAGAATCCCTACCACCGGCTTATTGTTTATTTCATCAGGTATAGTAAGCTTCAGGTTACTCTGGCCCATATTGGCGCCCTTGCACGATTTTATGTAAACCTGATTATTCTTTTCTTCTGTTTCAATTTCGTAATTGTCAATATTAACAGTCATTGTATTCCCATACTATTTATACTAAAGAAGCTTCTCAATATCGCTTCTCAGTGTTTTCTCACGGTCACTTACCATCAGTATTCCGTTATATCGCTCATATTCGCCTGAGCCAAATGTGGCAAGAAATTCTGCTGCCGCATTATCAATCGTCAGTTCCGTAACGCCCACGAGCATTTCATTGGACTCATCCCCAAAGGCTTTACTGATAAAAATGAACATATTATCAATGGCATCCGTAGCTTCTTTTGCCTGAAGCTTAAGTTCGGCAACCTTTTCGTTGTAAAGGTTTAAAGCCCTTTGGTTCATATCATCCCCTTCAGGTACATCCTTTATGGCATCAATGAATTCATCAAGCAAAAGAAGCTTAGATTTAAGCATAAGCTTATCCCCTGCCGTCAGAGCATTGGCCTTTAACCTGGAATTGTACTGTTCCTGCGTTTTTTCTTTTTCCGAAGACAAAAGAATTAATGAATTGCCGGAAGCCTTTACTTCCCTAAGCACCGGCACCAGACTTTTAAGTGTGGTGCTTCTTTGTACTACCCTGCGGATTATAAGCTTAACCTTATCAATCAAGAGGCCTTCCAGGGCAAAGCGCTCGTCTACCTGGGCCGCCTTGGCCTTTTCAATGGATTCAGCCGGCATATTTCCCTTAAGAATCTGATCGGCTCTGTAGGTCTCCTTGTACTTATTATATAAATCATAGTAAGCGGTGAATTCCCTTACCGCCTTTTCGTTTTGAATATACTGACCCACAAGATTTTCGTTAACATTCAGCCTGTCTTCTTCATATAAATAGAGAATCTTTGATAAATCTTCCCAGCCTCTGGCAGTCACATAGGATTTACCGTCTACTGTCGCCTATATTTTGTAAAAGAACTCCCTGTTGGTTTCCAGGTAATTTAAAATTGCACCGTGAATGCCGGCCTCCAGGGCATATTCCTTCCAGGCGGGGAAATCAGCCTCTACATTCAAAAGCTTTAATCGGTCAAGGGTAACCACATCGAATTCCCTTACGGCCTTGTTAAACTCCGGTGGATTTCCTGCAGTTACAATTACCCAACCCTCGGGCACGCTGTGTCGTCCAAAGGTTTTGTATTGAAGAAACTGCAGCATGGAAGGGTACAGAGTCTCGGACACACAGTTAATTTCATCCAGAAAAAGAATGCCTTCTTTTACACCGCTGGCTTTCATAGTGTCATACACAGAGGCAATTATTTCACTCATGGTGTACTCGGAAACACTTACGGTTTCCCCGTTATATTCTTTCTTTTCTATAAAGGGCAAGCCAAGTGCAGACTGCCTGGTATGATGAGTCATTGAGTAGCTTACAAGCGCAATATTAAGCTCTGAAGCAATCTGCTCCATAATTGCGGTTTTTCCGATACCCGGAGCACCCAGCAAAAATACAGGGCGCTGCCTTACTACCGGCAGCTTGTAATCTCCAAACTCGTCCTTTTTCAGATACAGTCTGACCGTATCCTTTATAAATTCTTTTGCTTCTTTAATATTCATAATTATTATTCCTTTAAGAGGTGGTCTTTATTCGGTTCTATTCATCATCAATTTCGCATTTGATTGCCCAGGAAGGTACCGGCGGTCTCATGTCGTCGGCTCCGGCAAATGCAAAAACCGTATCAAATTCAGGTGCCTTTTCGGGATATATACCGTAACCGTCGGTAAAATATATGATTCCTTTAAGGTTTGTAAATTCCTTTTTGGCGATACATTCCGACACATAATCAAATACCGGCCTGAAATCGGTAGCTCCAAAGCCGGACAAATGAAAATCTTCGGTCAGTCTCACCAAATCTTCTTTTGACTTAATGATTGTGACATCGGTTACCGCACTGTCACATTGCACCACCCGGATATTGACCTCTCTGTGAAAAGAATCCGAATCCTTTAATATGGAAACAGTCTTTTCAAGAAAGTTTTTTACAAGCTCGCCCCTGCAGGAGGCCGAGGTATCAATTGCAATCACGAATTCTTTAATTCGCTTGTCTTCGGCATACTCCAAAGGCTCGATTAACGGCATATTCTCATACAGCTTCAGACCGTATGTATAATATATATAATCAAACTCGTCGGGATTTACCTTAATGGTCTCACTTTGAACCGCAAAGCGCCTCAGAAGAGATTCATAATTGTATCTTTTTCTGGTTGCTTCGTTGATGTTTCCAAGGATTTCCTCGGATCCTTTTCCGTTTTTTGCAAAGGATTTGAGCTCAGCCTTAACCCTCTCTGATATTTTCTCCCAGTCCTCCCTGCTAAGGTTTGTGGCGGGATCATCTTTATATACAGCCCTGTCACGATGACGGTCCATTACAAACAGTCTTTTATATTCTTTTTCATTTTCCTTGGAAATACCCTGAGCCGCAAACTCTCTGTAGAGTTTTTCAGCGGTCAGATTAGGAGTCCATTTCCTAAGCCTTGAAATGACCAGTCGCTTCTCATCGTCGGTAGACAGTTCGGTACCCGGAATGTTCATTTCCAGAATTATATTCTCTACCGCTATATCCGATGCTATATTCCAGTAATTTTCATTTTGCTTATCAAAGCGCAGCGGATGCAGAAAAATATAATGAAACAGCAGATGCAGAAAAAGCCTTTGTGCAAAGGCCGGTTCCTTTAAGTAATCATTCAGCAATGTAAGGGGATGATAATAAAGAAACTCGCCGTCGGAGCTGTATATTCCCGGAATATCGCTTTCTTTGGGCTTAAGCCTCATTAGTGCTCTGTCAAAAAAACGATACCTTACGGTAATTGAATCCCTGGCCAGGCCAAGGATTTTTATTGCATATTCACTTATTTCCTGTTCTTTTGTTATGTCAACCATATTGCAGTGATATTTTCACCTGTTTACTTTCTTTTGTCTCTTCCGGATATATCTTCGATGACATCAAAGGGTATTCCGCAGGCAAAGGCACTTCCTATATCACATCTGCCGTGGTGATACACTTTTTCAACCTTACCCGCTTCCAGCTCTTCCGATATTTTTACCTTCAACCGGCCTGTATCGGACTGAGCAAAATCATCAAGCATCTTAACAATATCATCTATATCCTGAGCATTTGAATTAACTTCTTTTTTAGACATATCCGCGTCCTTTCCGTAAGCACAGTACCGTTGCCTGCACCATTCTATGTAAATAATATCATTTGCCCTATTAATAATAAAGAGAACATTAAGAAATGATACCGTGATTCCATTGCAAATAAATGCTATTATAAAAATGTTTTACAGCATAAAAGGAAAAATATAATGAACATATTACTTATTCTTTTGGGGCTTGCAGGCGACGCCTGGTGTATTGCTCCTATTTATGTATTTAGAATTCTGAATATAGGAAACCTGACCGGAATTGCAGTATTCTCTGTCTGCCTGGTTCTTGGACTGTTCTGGAAAAGAACAAAAACACTTATTAAGAAAATGCGGCAAAAGAAACCGCTTCGCTACATCATCAATGGGATATATGCTTTTATCATTATGATTGCATTGCTGGTAGTTATTGAAACCATATGTATGATCAGCGCCAATACTGCTGCCCCGGTGGGCGATGAAACCATTGTTGTACTGGGCAGCCGGGTCTTTAGCTACGGCCCCAGTAAAATGACGGCAAGCCGACTGGACTCAGCCTATGACTATATGCTTAATCACCCGGATGCGGTATGTGTGTTGTCAGGTGGTCAGGGCGGTGACGAGCCATGGAGCGAAGCCTTGGGAATGAAGGATTATCTTATTAAGAAAGGGCTTGATGAAAGTCGCATCTATTTAGAGGACAAGTCCACCAACACCCGCGAGAATTTGAAATATTCCATGGAAGTTATCAGAGAGAACGGGCTAAACGAAAATATAGCAATAGTATCCAATGAATTTCATTTATATCGGGCAGGCTGCATTGCAAAAGAAGCAGGTATCAGTTACAAGACCATTCCCGCTCCTTCCATGCTGCTTCTTTTGCCCACTTATTATATTCGTGAACTGTATGCAATACTTGCTCAGTGGATACTTTAACATTCACGCTCCGAGAGAAATTATATTGTCATGAATAAAGCCGTGCCCCCTAGGGACACGGCTTCTTTATTTACAGCTTAGTCTTCAATTGCGCCAGCAACTGTCTGTACCGCTACTGCCTTGTTAACATCTGATTCTTCCTTAGAAAGACCTGATATATTAACGTTTCTGGTTACCTTGGCGTCATAGGTTTCAGCCTTCATAATTTCAACTATATCAAGGCCTGTTACCTCTTTAACGGTTTCCATTGTTTTGGCAAGAACATTGGGAACATAGCCACCAACACTGCCTACACCACCGTCACCGTTACCGCTGTCGATAATGGTAACCTTGTCGATATTTTCAAGAGGCTTTGCAATAGCACCGGCCATTTCGGGAAGTGCATTTACAATCATTTCGATCATAGCTGCCTGACCGTATTTCTTCATAGCCTCTGCCTTCTTTTCAAGAGCTTCTGCTTCAGCAATACCCTTGGCTTCAATAGCCTTTGCTTCTGCCTCACCTACCGCCTTAATACCGGCAGCTTCCTGAGTTTTTGCAAAGAGATCAGCTTCTGCCTTAATCTTTTGAGCTTCTGCAGCCTTTTCTCTTTCGAACTTTTCAGCTTCAGCCTTACGCTGACGTTCAAAGAGTTCTGCTTCAGCTTTCTGCTGGCGGGCAAACTTCTCAGCCTCAGCTCTCTTCTTGATTTCGGCTTCAAGGGTCTGCTCAGTTACTTCTACGTCTTTCTTCTTTAACTCAATTTCACGTTCCTGTCTTGCAATGTTTGCATTGGCAGTTGTGATTTCTATTGTTTTACGCTGTTCCTGCTGCTGAATCTCATATGCTGCATCTGCTTCAGCCTGCTTAATATCAGATTCTCTCTTAAGCTCAGCCTGCTTAATTCTAAGTTCATTCTGCTTAGCGGCAATTTCGGTTTCAGAAGCAACCTGGGCTTCATTGGCAAGTCGCCTTGCTTCAGCTTCGGCAATAGCAACATCCTTATCTGCCTGAGCCTTTGCAATTGAAGCATCCTTCTGGATCTGAGACATGTTATCCTGACCTAAAGCTACGATTAATCCCTTTTCATCCTCAATCTTCTGGATGTTACAGGAAATAATTTCAATACCCAGGGCATTCATGTCCTTTTGTGCTTTCTCCTGAACTTCATCACCGAATTTCTTACGGTCTGTGTTTAATTCCTTTAACTTAACTGTACCGATAATCTCTCGCATATTACCCTGTAAGGAATCTGTAAGGGCTGCAATAATTGTTTTCTCATCCATATTAAGGAAGTTCTTCATTGCAATTTTAATTCCCTCGGGATCGGTTTTTACTCTAACCTTGGCTACCGCATCAATGTCTACACCGATGAAGTCCAATGTAGGCACATAACCGTTGGTTTTAATATCGATTGAAACCTGCTTAAGGGTAAGTGTATCCTTTCTTTCGAAGAAAGGAAGCTTAATACCTGCACGACCGTTTATTATTTTAGGTTCCTTTTTCATACCGGAAATAATATAAGCTTTATCCGGAGGTGCCTTTACGTAACCGCTGGCAATGATTAACACCAGCAACGCTATGGCAAGGCCTATTAAAATGTAAACTACTGAGCTTACGCTAAGACTGCCGATTGATACCAAAAGTGTTTTTGTCATAAAAATTCCTCCTAAAAAAATATGACGTTAATAGTTTCTTTTTCCGGATTTTAATAATACTTATCGACGATGTCCGGATCATCGTTAAATGAGTGAGGCATTACAATTGCTGCTATGATGTATACCCAAATACTCATTCCCGCACATAGGGTCAGCAGTAAAGTCACTAACCTGACTACAGTTGAGTCAACGCCTAAGTATTCGGCTATGCCACCACATACACCACATATCTTTTTGTCTCTGTCTGATCTAAATAATCTCTTTCCAGGATTCATAACGTTTACCCCCTTCCTTGAATATACTTAGATTATAATTTGGGCCTGCTCCCTTCTAAACCGTTATAAATGCGAAAGGAGAATATTATTTCGCCCTAATCTGCGGAAAAAGAAACACAATTCCCTCTTTAGCGCTTTTCCGGGCTTTACGGACGCCACGGCAATAATAATTCAAATTCCGCAAAAAATGAGATGCTTAGATTCATATATAATTTGATAGCGTCCAAATGGATGGGTATAATTTTAATCAGATATAAGTGACGGGCCAACGCACATGTAGGCACAAAGCCCTCCACAATACAAAAGAATGGAATGCATTAAATATGGGAAAAAAATCTACGAGAGACAACAAATCAAGGCTTCAGCTTAGCAGAGAAGCCGCAGGGTTAACAAGGGAGAAGGCCTCCGAGTTGATGGAATACATATCAGAGGACCGCATTGATAAAATAGAGCGTGGAGTTTTGGAGCCCCGCCCCGAAGAAATAATCACCATGTCTAAGTGCTATCAGGACACTGAACTGTGCAACTACTACTGTTCCCACGAATGTCCCATCGGCAAAAAATATGTACCAGAGGTTAAGCTAAAGGATCTTTCCCAGATTACTTTGGAGATGCTGGCATCCCTTAATAATATGGAAAAAGAAAAGAACAGACTGATTGAGATTACCGTAGACGGTGTTATTACCGAAGACGAAAAAGAAGATTTCCAGAAGATAAACGAAGAACTGGATTCCATCGCTCTTTCCATCAGTTCCCTGAAAATGTGGATAGAGCACGCAGTCAATACCGGAAAAATCGAAGAATAAAAACAAGCGCATCCCGGATTATATTTTATTCCGAAATGCGCTTTATTGTTATTTTGTGTGGTTAACATAATTATTAGTTATGCAAACCGTATTATTTATACAAACTGTATTATTTATCGTATTCTCCGTATTCGCAGCCGATATTACGAACATCAATGTCATCTATAAGCTTAAGCTCTCTGCCCTTTTTCTCAAAGAGCTGAATCCTGCCCACACCGTTTCCGCCGTTCCAAAGCCTGTTGTGACGCTTGGAACCGTCCGGAGCCTCATAATTTACCCAAAGCATGTCCTTCTTTTTACAGGTTATATCTGTAATCATTACCGCTTTTCGGTTGCCCTGCTTCACATGCCACACAATTTCATCTTCCGTCTCGTGGCATTCAAATTCGGTGGTTGAGCCGGTCCAAAACTTGGAGAAATTGAACTCATAGCCTTTTCCCTCGTGCCATATTGCGCCAAGCAGTTTACGATCCAGAGGCAAAAAGTATATTCTAGGACGGCCACCGCCGATATCAAATACGGTATCGTTAAGCTTCTTTCCCGTAATTCGGCTCACACAGTTATTGGATGATAGCCATACCCAGGGTGAGGTAAAACCGCGACCCCAGTTTTTGTCGGCATAACCATAGGAGTTGTCGGGCTTAACAATATATTTTTCTCCGTTATAAATTACATAACCGTCATACAGGGTCTTCATTCCCTGAGCGTGCCAGTACATTTCAAAAGCCTTTATTGCCCTAAAGAAACCACTTGCACCGTAGCCCACATTAAATGCAACCTTCTTGTCCAGTTTTAAGTCCCAGGACATTTCACCTGCATCACACATATACTCGGGGTGTGAATCGGCTTCCTCTTTAGTTATGTTAACTGAACCTCTCAGCATTGTGTCAGAAGAATAGCAATCTCCCGCTTCAAGGCTGTAGGGTGCTTTTGCATTTATGTTAACTTCATTCCATGCAAAATAACGATGCAGCTGGGCTTTATTATCACCCCAGGAACCGGCTTTGACCATAACATATGAGGGCCGGATTCCCTTGTCCTTATTTTCCTTTAACTGCCCAAAAACAGGCTTATCTGCGCCCCTTGCAG
>JAZUJC010000323.1:0-4449 GCA_045642625.1 Lachnospiraceae bacterium | reverse complement strand
TGCGTTATTAAGTATTATGTCAACCTGAACACCAAGATCATCAATTGCCTTAAGCATAGCATCAACACTGTCCAGATCATTAAGTTCAGCGCTGACCGCATAAGCGTCAACACCTAATGCCTTAACCTCTTTCAAAACCTTTTCGGTATGAGAAAGATCTCTGCTGTGCAAAATAAGGTTGCATCCTTCTTTTGCCATCATTATAGCGGTTAAATAACCGATTCCACGAGCTGCTCCGGTAATGAGTGCCCATTTGCCCTTTACATTTACCATAATATGTTCCTCCTACAGGTTGATTAATTCTGTGACTTCTTCAAGCCTAGGTGGAAACAGCGGTAACGGATACCTTGAAATCGCTATAGCCGAGCAGGCAGCTGCGGTTTTTACCAGTTCATCGTCGCCCAAGCCATTAAGCAAACCATATACACAGCCTGCTTTAAAGGTATCTCCGGCTCCCAATGTACTTTTAACATCCACCTTAAAGGTATTCATCCGTTTAGTCTGTTCACCTTTTCTGGCATATAGCATATCATTGGAGCCTGTTGTAATAATTGTAAGCCCCTCTGCATTTTCTTTAAGAATCTCCATAGCCGCTTCTTTGGTCATATCCCTGTAATCGGCCCCCAGACATTCCTTGGATACAATGTTTATCGCCGCATGCTGATGAAGATAAGTATCGTGCTTGCAGTCAATCGTTACATAGGGCTTTCCGTGCTTTACGCAAAGCTCTGCCGTAGCTCTCGATTCATCTCCGAAAAAGGGATCGATTGCAACTACCGAAGCCCCCAGAATATCCGATTCCTTGGGCATATTCCAACGCTTAATACCGGATTCGTACAGCGCCTGAAATGTTCCCATGGGAGTTCTGTCAAAGCCCGAAATAATCACATAGTCCATCAGGCCCTCATAATCAGGGTCAAAATAAACTGAGGACAAATCAACGTTTTTATCCGAATAGAACTTCTTTAGCATAGGCGCCACTTCCGTGCCTATATGAGTTCCGTCAATTTTTACATTAACACCCAGGGAAGCCAAAACGGTTGCCGCACTGCCGGTTTCTCCTCCGGGAAGAAAGTATTTTCTTGCTATTTCCGAATATTCATCGGCAACAGGGAAACCATCCTTCATGTAAAAAGAATGAGTGCCCAGAATCTGTCCGAAAAGATATGCCGATTTATTGGCAGGTTCACCTGCACTATTATCTATAGTAACAGGCTCCGGATTAACATCCTCCGGCAGCTCATCTTGCACCACCGGATTAACATCCTCCGGCAGCTCATCTTTCACCACCTGATTTACAGACTCCTGATTATCCGATTCACGTTCTTTTGGAACCTGATCTACAGGTACAAATATTTCACCAGAGTTGGCGGGAATCGTGACTTCCATATTACCGTTACTGCAGGTTGCCCTGCCACCGTAAAGAAGCCCTGCATATTCTCCGTCCCATACCGATCTAAGCCACTGGGTTGACTGATTGTCATCGTTATTTACAACAACTACGGCTCTAAATTCACCATAGGTACGCTGAAATGCATACTGTCTGTTAGTAAGCAGACACTCTCTGTAATCACCGTAGGAAAGGGCCTTTACCGAATTTCTTATTTTACCAAGGCGACCGATGAATTTCACATATTCATTGTCTCCTGCACCGGCCAGTAAGTCCGAATGAACCAAATCCGGACGCAGTGAATCATCACTTCCCTTTTCTTTGTTGCCTTCAATGCCAAATTCGGAACCGTAATAAACCGACGGAACACCCGGAAGTGTATACATGAGCATATGAACCGGATAAAAATGTGCTTTATTGTTAAGCTTTGAGGCGATTCTGGCCACATCGTGATTATCCACAAAATTATAAAGGCAGGGTCTGTCCGGACCGTAACAGCCCATTTCGTTGAGTCTCTTCACTGTATGAGCTATTTCAAAGTAATTGTGATCGTTATGGCCTGAGTACAGTCCCTTATGAAGGGTATAATTGGTTACCGAATGAAGAGTTTCATTGTTGGCCCATCTTGAATAGTCACCGTGAATTACCTCTCCCATAAGCCAGAAATCTTCTTTTGCCTGAGAAGTAACCCATCGAAGCTCCTTCATAAAATCAAAATTGAGTACATCAGCGGCATCAAGCCTGATTCCGTCGATATCAAACTCCGAAATCCAAAACTTAACCGCATCAATAATGTGGCTTCTGACCTCGGGATTATTCTGATTAAGCTTTACCAACAGATTATATCCACCCCAGTTGTCATATGAAAAACCGTCATTATATTCGGTATTACCCCAGAAGTTAATGTTGTACCAGCCCACATACCGTGAACCTTCGCGATTTTTCATAATATCCTGAAAGGCAAAAAATGTCCTGCCGGTGTGATTGAATACTCCGTCCAGCACTACTCTGATGCCTGTATCATGACAATATTTCACAAATTCCTTCAAATCATTGTTATCGCCAAGACGTGAATCCACCTTGTAGTAATCAGTGGTCTCGTATCCGTGGCCCTCCGATTCAAACAGCGGTCCTATATAAAGAGCCGTAAAGCCCAGCTTTTTTATATGATCCACCCAGGGCTTTAAATCACCCAGCCTGTGAACCGGGTCCACATATTCATTCTTTTTGGGTGCACCGGTCATTCCCAGTGGATACATATGATAAAAAACTGCTTCGTTATACCATTTTTCCATTTAAAACCTGCAGGCACATCCATTATATTTGGCACAAAAAAGCTATACTGCCAAGGATGCCCTATTTTTCTTTTTATTGCTGCGGAACAACCGCAAAAAATGTCAAATCAGCGTCGCTGTCATTAATGAAACTGTGTGACTGACCCTTCATGCAGTAATGGCAATCACCTGCACACAGCCTTTCCTCACCGTCTTCGATAAGCATTTTACCGGTTCCGGACAGTACATATATTATTTCACTGCTGGTTTCATGTTTGTGATATCCAATTGATGAGCCGGGCTCTAATTTGCCCAAAAGAATCTTATTTCTCTCATCCACAAGCATACGCGCAATAAACTCACCCTCACCACCGTTAAAGTGAGGGGTTATCTTCTCTTCAATATCATCAAATTTTATTTTCACAATATTCCTCCAAAATACCGAGATTAAAACTCAATGGTTTCAGGTCCGTGAGTAAATGCCGATATAGTAGCCTTGGCATCTTTCAAATAATACACAACTGTATTTCCGTCATCAGCGCTGTACATAGCCTGAAGTGAAGGATACGCCTCAAGCATGGATACCCTTGCCTCACGACGGTCATCTTCAACCAGAGTGCATGCGATTCTGATCCACTCTCCGTCTTTCATTGCACACAGTTCAGCCTTTCCGTTAGCTGTAATCTGCTTTGAAACATCCTTGGATTTTCCTGTCTGAATATATAATTTACCGTCAAAAAGATTAATGGTGCCAAAGGGACGTACTCTGGGCTGGTCTCCGTCAACGGTTGCCAAATAATAGGTACCTGCTTCTTTTAAGAATTCGTATACTTTTTTCATAACTTTCCTCCCACTCCTGGTTTACATAAATTTTTATTTAAGTTAACATAACTTATTCATATTCTTAAACAGAACCCCGGTTCCGTTTATAAACGATTATAATTTTTGCGAAAAAACGAACAATTAATATAATAACATATCCGGCTCACTAACCCGACCTATATACTCTGAAAGCCCCTGCCGATTATTTCGCTGCTGTTTGTTATTGCAATAAAAGCACCGGGTTCATTTCTTTTAATAAAATTACGAAGCTCCACCGCCTGACCACGCTTCAATATTGTAATCACCACGGTTTTATCATTTTGTGTATAGGCACCCTCCGCCTTATAAATAGTGGCTGAGCGCTTTAAATCTTCGGTAATGAATTTGCAGATTGGGTCGGGATTTTCACAGATTATAGTGAAATATTTGCATAAGTTTATGCTCTCGATTGCATCATCCACCACCAGCGATTTAGCCAAAAGACCGCAAAGCGAGAACAGACCTGTTGTGGAATCAAATACAAAGCAGGCAGCAATAACAATGGCTAAATCAACAAAAAACAAGGAGGTTCCGATATCCAGACCGGTGTATTTTTTTAGTATCATTGCCGGAATATCCGTTCCTCCGCCCGATGCCTGAAGATTAAAAAATACCGCGGAACTGATGGAAGGCAATACAATTGCAAATACCAGTTCAAGTACCGGCTGATTCGTAAGCGGTCCTTCCATTGGATAAACCATCTCTGCCAGGCTTATTCCGACAGATAAAAGAACCGACACATAAACCGTTTTTATGCCGAAACCCTTTCCCAAAAAGATAAAGCCCACAACAAGTAAAAGCATATTAAGGGCCAGAGTTATGGTACCGGCCGACAGGTTAAGAATCGGAGCAAGAATAAGTGCAATACCGGTCACCCCGCCAAAACAAAAGTTATTGGGAAATCGAAAAACATAGATTCCCACC
>JAZUJC010000322.1:0-3331 GCA_045642625.1 Lachnospiraceae bacterium | reverse complement strand
TCTTTTTTATAAACCTTTGTGTCTGAAACCTGTTCTTTCTTTTCATCCAAATTCGAATCCATTGAAAACACCTCGTCAATTATTTAGTATGGAGCGTAAAAACCATTATATATATATATATATATAATTTCAAGTTATACTTACACACTTGTCGGGTGTCCACAAATCCGATTTTACGCTATAAAACGGGTATTTCAACACCAAAAAGATTGTTTGAAAATAGGCAATGAATTCTTTGTAAATTTAGCCGTTAAAGGAATTATTTTTACACTCCTTTTGTACGTCGCACTTGTAAAACTACCTAAATCCAATATAGAATATTACGAGTAAGCTTATGTTCAGTGACAGCGGGCACCAAAGTCGATTCTACCGGCAATTTGCACCATAATTAGTTCCGCCACCAATCACTGTTCCTACAATCCGGTTTAGCAACCACAATCATTTTTGAGGAGAAAAATATGGGCAAAATAATGGAAGCAGTATTCTGCGTCTTCTACATGATCACAGTAACAATCTTAGGCGCTAAAATAGTCAAAAAAGGAAAAGATAAGAAAGAAACTCTGTGGTTTGGCATAATGTCACTGGTTCTTGTTTTTGGTGACGCTTTTCACCTTATTCCACGGGTATTGGAGGCCGTGCACAGGGCCGGCGATTATCATGCCGCAAAGGGCATTGGAACGCTAGTCACTTCTATCACTATGACTTTGTTTTACCTGATTATGTATTGCGTTTATTCCATGAGATACAGGTTTAAGAACACTGCTCTTCTGTCGCTTATGGTGCTCCTGACCGTTGCCCGAATCGCCTTGTGCCTGCTGCCCCAAAACGACTGGACCGGAGACTCACCTGTTATATGGGGCATTTACCGTAATATTCCGTTCCTGATTATGGGAATTATTATGGTCGTTTTATTCTTTGTAAAAAGAAACGACAAGGCATATTCGCTTATGTACCTTGCTATTACGCTTAGCTTCCTGTTCTATATTCCGGTTGTTCTTTGGGCGGATGCAAACCCGATTATAGGAATGTTTATGCTTCCCAAAACCTGTATGTATATCTGGATTGTGTGGATGGGATACAGGGCCTGAAAATTAATAAATCAGCGCACAGCTTTACCCTGCCGAAATGTAACGTTTTACCATGATTAAAAGAAAAAAGAACGCTAAAAAAATAATAAAATACATATCTATCCTAACCGGCACCTGCATCCTGGCATTCGGAATATATAATGTGCACTCCCGGTGCAACATTTCCGAGGGTGGGGCCCTTGGATTATCTCTTTTGGCCTACCATTGGCTGCACATATCCCCGGGCATCAGCAATCTTATAATGGATGCCCTGGCCATTATTGCAGGGACAATAGCTCTTAAGAAATCTTTTCTGGTTGATTCCATTATCGCCTCAATTGCATATTCCCTTTGGTACCTTCTTTTTGAATTTTTCGAGCCCATCCTGCCCAGCTTGAAGGATAAACCGCTGGTGGCAGTGATTGTGGGCGCGTTATTTGTAGGCGTAGGAACATCACTGATAGTTATGCACGAGTGCGCCGCCGGAGCCGACGACTCTCTTGCCCTTATATTTCAGGCAAAAACAAAATTAAGCCTGTCCGCCTTCTACGTAATAAGCGACGCAATAGTGCTGCTTCTTTCGTTAAGCTATATACCCTATCAGCAAATTGGATGGTCACTTCTTACCGTTCTTTTGTCATCGGTTATTATTGCATTTATGTGCCCGAAAAAGAAAAATGCCCCCTTATCGGAAAACTGAATCGTCCACCAAAATTAGCATTTATATCTGACTTTGGGAATAATTCCATCCGGTAAGGGGGTATATTTTTAAAGAAACATATCTATTGACGTAAATACAGTTCCAACCGTTTTCGGTTCAAACTACATACAAGCTCTGAAAATAGCCAGCATATCTTCTTCCTTAAGAAGCTTTGCGGAACCCATTGCTCCGTCAACGCCTACTGCGCACTTGTGAGCCATTTCAACAAGGTCAGCATCGGTAGCATTGATGCCCAATTCTCTTAAATTGGTGGGCATGTTGATTTCGTGATAGAAGCTTTCCATAGCCTCAATACCCTTAACTGCAATTTCTTCATCGGTTCCGACATTTTCAACGCCCATAACATTAAGAGCGAACTTCTTGAATCTGGGAAGGCAATCCTTGTAAACATATCTTGCCCAGCTTCCCCATACAGCTGCAAGGCCTGCACCGTGAGCTACATCAAACAAACCGCCAAGCTCGTGCTCAAGCTTGTGAGCCATCCAGTCGCCACCATCATTACCGCAGCCGGTCAAATCGTTGTGTGCAAGGCTTCCTGCCCACATTACTTCGGCACGGGCATCATAGTTTTTAGGATCCTTAACAAGAATCTTTGCGTTGTTCATAACCGTTCTTAACAGACCCTCAGCGATTGCATCCGTAAGCTCCATATTTCCGCCGTTGGTGAAATATCTTTCCATAGTGTGCATCATAATATCGGTACATCCGCATGCAGTCTGATAATCAGGCAAAGTCATGGTAAGCTCAGGATTCATAATGGCGAACTTAGGTCTTGAATAATCACTGCTGTAGCCGCGCTTTACAAGGCCTTCTTCTTTGGTGATAACCGAAGAATCACTCATTTCGCTTCCTGTTGCTGAAAGTGTAAGGATTACACCGATGGGAAGGCAGGCAGTTGCTTCTCTCTTGTAATCATAGAAATCCCACACGTCGCCTTCGTTGGTAACGCCGTATCCGATTGCCTTGGCTGAGTCGATTGCACTTCCGCCGCCTACTGCAAGGATAAAGTCGATACCTTCTTTTTTACAAAGTTCAATGCCTTCGTAAACCAGACCCAAATGAGGATTGGGCACTGCTCCGCCAAGCATAACATATTCAATTTTTTCATTATCAAGAATATCTGTTACTTTCTTCATAAGACCTGAGCGAATAACGCTTCCGCCGCCGTAATGAATCAGTACCTTTTTGCCGCCGAACTCCTTAATAAGCTCAGCTACACGATTTTCGGTCTCTTTGCCGAATACAACCTTGGTAGGTGTGTAATACTTAAAATTAAACATCGTAAACCCTCCTAAATGTTTTGCATCAAAAATACTTCTTCATTATAGTACCACATCAGTTTCTGACGGAAGTTGTATATATCGATTCAAATATTGTGGCTATAGTATAAGTTCCCATTATTTAAACCGTTTTTTACAATTGATAACCGCTCATCTCACATATAATATACGAAGTGACATACACAAAATATCCCCGAGGTCTCTAAATGAAATCAAACCTTTTTAGCGATAAAGTATTTATAAAGAAACTATTGGCTCTGACC
>JAZUJC010000321.1:0-4347 GCA_045642625.1 Lachnospiraceae bacterium | reverse complement strand
ATTCTTTCTCTTGCACGGTCGGGAATCTGGTGTACAAAGCCCAGAATATCCTGGTTGGAATCTCTAAAGCCCATACCACGGCCGATACCTGATTCGAAGTAGGAAGCAGAACGTGAAAGGTTGAAGGTAACCATACACTGATACTGGTTCCAAATATTAACCATACGGTTAACCTTATCGTCGGGAGTATCAACATTAATAATTGAAAGAAGCTGATCCCAGGAAGCCTTAAGCTCAGTAAGTCCTGCAGCAACCTTTTCGGGAGTGTTGAACTTTTCAATCATTTCGTTGGATTTTACTTTATTGATGGTCTTGCCGTCTGCTTCGAATTTCTCACCAACAGGCATTTCAACATAACCGAGAACAAATACAAGTGTCTTGGATTCGCCGGGGTTAAGGGTAATCTTCTTATAATGAGAAGCAATGGGAGACCAGCCATCTGCAAATGAATTGGTAGCCTTTCCGTCAATAACGGCCTGAGGATCGTTAAATCCGTTGTAAAGACCGATGAAAGCATCTCTGTCTGTATCATAACCGTCGATATCATCATTTACTGAGTAGAAAGCAAAGTGGTTACGACGATCTCTGTACTCTGTCTTGTGGTAAATGGTAGAGCCAACAACTTCAACACGTCCGGTAGAGAAGTTTCTCTGGAAGTTTGTGCAGTCATCCTGAGCATCCCATAAGCACCATTCTGCAAATGAGAAGAAGGAGAATGTCTTTGCGGAAGAACCTTCATTGGTAAGAATTACCTGCTGAACTTCTCCGGCATAGTTTTGAGGTACAAAAAATGTAGCTTCAGCCTTAAGATCATTCTTTTTACCGGTAATGATGGTGTAACCCATACCATGGCGGCATTCATAGGTATCAAGCTCGGTTTTTACGGGAGACCAGCCGGGGTTCCAGATGGTTCCGTTGTCGTTGATGTAGAAATAACGTCCGCCCATATCAATGGGAACGTTGTTATAACGATATCTCGTAATACGGCGAAGACGAGCGTCTTTATAGAAACTGTAACCGCCGGCTGTATTAGAGATTAGTGAAAAGAAATCCTGTGTTCCCAGATAGTTGATCCAGGGGTAAGGAGTTCGGGGTGATGTGATGACGTATTCTTTGTTTTTGTCGTCAAAATATCCGAATTTCATGTTGTCCCTCCAAATAAGAATATAGTTTTAATCTTTATGAAATCGATTAAGTAAAAGGTCACAAAAAAAACCTCTTTGAAGCAATTATATATAAAAAAACACACAAAATCAACAAAAAATGGGATTGATAAATGAAAAAAACTCATTTATACTGATGGTACGAAAACGATTAAGGAAAAAATACTTTTCTTTTTGTTTTTATGGGGGTTAAGTATGGTATCTATGAAGGATATTGCCAAGGCGTGCAATGTGTCTGTGGCAACAGTAAGTAAAGCATTAAACGATCAGAGTGATATCGGTGAGCAGACAAGAAGCTTTATTAAGAAAACAGCCAAGGAAATGGGCTATTTTCCAAATGCTCAGGCCAGAGCACTGCGCACCAACAGATCGTACAATATAGGAGTTTTGTTTGTGGACGAAGGTCAGAGCGGCCTTACTCACGACTATTTTTCCGAGGTGTTGGACAGCTTTAAAATGGAGGTTGAGGAACACGGTTACGATTTAACCTTCATTAATTGCAGCAAGAATAACCATTCAAGATATTCTTATTTGGATCACAGCAGATACAGGGGATTTGACGGTATCGTAATTGCCTGCATTGATTTTAACGATCCCGAGGTCATTGAGCTGGTAAATTCAGATATACCGCTGGTTACAATCGACTATATGTTTAACAATAAAAGCTCTGTTGTTTCCAATAATTTTGGCGGCATGCAGGCGCTTACCAATTATATTGTAAGCCTTGGGCACAAGAAGATTGCCTATATATGCGGAAATAACAATGCGGTAACACAAAGGCGCCTGGCCGCTTTTTATCAGGTCCTTGAAGAAAATGATATTACCATTCCCGAAGAGTATGTGATTCATGCCAACTACAGAAATATGGAAGCGGCTCAGAAGGGGACAGACCGGCTGTTAGAAAGCGCGGACAGGCCAAGTTGCATTTTGTACTGCGATGACTATTCCGCAATCGGAGGACTGAATTCAATAAGAGCTCATGGGCTGAATATCCCGGAGGATATTTCAATTGCCGGATACGACGGTGTTTCTTTTGCAACAGCACTTGAGCCCCGAATGACTACTATAAGGCAGAATACCCGTGAAATAGGAAGAAAGGCAGCTAAAAAGCTTATTAATCTTATTGAAAGGCCTAAAACCACAGTAGTAGAGCAGATTACAGTTGATGGTATCCTGGAGAAGGGAAAAACCGTTGCGCAGCAGTAACTGATTAGATAATTATGAATGAAATAAAAGACCGTGAGCGATATGCCTCTTTTTGTATAGATAAAATAAGAGATATCGTTCACGGTCTTTTTGTAGGGGAGTATTCCGGCAACTATTAGGAGTATAGTAACCGGTTATTGTAGGAGCAGGAGTGGAGTACTGCTCCTGTGGACAACTTTATTATAGTACTTCGGTACTATAAAAGCAAGCAAAAACAGTACCAAAGTACTAAAAAATTTTTATAAAGGAAAAAGCATGGTAACCGGTTTGAAATATGACCACAGAGGGCTGTATTGACGATATTTTACGGGTATTATAATATGTATTTTATGAGAAAATATGAACTTATTGCTCCATGTCATTTTGGCCTGGAAAGCGTGCTTAAAAGAGAAATAATAGACCTGGGATATGATGTGTCGCTGGTGGAAGACGGCAGGATAACTTTTCTTGGTGATGAAGAGGCTGTTGCCAGGGCGAATATAGGGCTTAGGACAGCTGAAAGAATTCTTATAAAGGTTGGTCAGTTTAAGGCTACTACCTACGATGAACTGTTTGAGGCTACAAAAGCATTGGCCTGGGAATCCTATATCCCTGCCGATGGAAGATTTAATGTAGTAAAGGCTGCCAGCATTAAATCCAAGCTTTTTTCACCGTCTGATATTCAGTCAATTATGAAGAAAGCCATGGTAGAGCGTCTTAAGCAGGCCTACCATATTAACAGCTGGCTTTCTGAAGAGGGTGAAAATTTCCCTGTAAGGGTAACTCTTATGAAAGATGAAGTGACCGTAGGGCTTGATACTACAGGGGTAAGCCTTCATAAAAGAGGGTACAGAAAGCTGGTTTCAAAGGCTCCTATAGCAGAAAACCTTGCAGCTGCGCTTATTATGCTTACTCCCTGGAAAGCAGACCGTATACTTGTGGATCCGTTTTGCGGTTCAGGCACCATTCCCATTGAGGCTGCTTTAATGGCTGCAAATATTGCACCCGGAATGAACAGGGACTTTAACGCTATGGACTGGGACGGTATTGTGGGCTCCAGGGTTTGGAAGGATGCCTTTGATGAGGCAAGGGATGAGGTATCTATGCCTGCTGAATGCGACATTCAGGGCTATGATATTGATAAAAATATGATTGAAACTGCCAGGGCAAATGCCAAGCTTGCAGGTGTGGATTCATTAATTCATTTTCAGGCAAGGGATGTGGCTCAGTTAAGCCATCCTAAAAAGTATGGATTTTTAATCACAAATCCTCCCTATGGTGAACGTTTGGAGGAAAAAGCCACAATTGAGCCACTTTACAAAATACTTGGAGAAAGATATAAGGCTCTTGACTCCTGGTCTATGTTTATGATTACTTCTTTTGAAAATGCGGAGAAGTCGCTGGGGCTTAAGGCAGACAAAAATCGTAAGATTTATAACGGAATGCTTAAAACCTATTATTATTCCTTTATGGGAAAGAAACCGGATAAACGTAATTAAATTGGAAGAAAAGAATTTTCTGTATGATAAATTCATAAAGCACTTTTTTATATGTCTGTGCACTGTGTCGGCACTGTGCCTTGGGGTAATGCTGTACTATGCATGCACCAAGGTGGTGGTTGTCAGTGCAGAGGAGGCTAAAGCACAGGTTGATGCTACTGTTGAGGATGACAAAGAGAAGTTGACTGAATTGGTCATAAACACTGTGGCTTATGAAATCGAGCCGGTATCTTCGGATGACAGCGGTGAACTGGTTATTTCGTGTCCTGCAGGGATTGCCGGTGAAGATGTAGCCTTTTCTGTCAGACCTGATTTGAAGACTATAACTTTTATGTTCAGCGAGATTAATCCTGAATTTTTTAAAAGTGCGCCTCCTACAGGAGACTATGGAAAGATATCGACCGTATCAGTCGACGGAAACGACAGTGCAACAGCACTTGTTATAGGTTATAAAGGAGAAGTATATCCGAGATTACATTATTCTACACTGGGGATAACTC
>JAZUJC010000320.1:0-2581 GCA_045642625.1 Lachnospiraceae bacterium | reverse complement strand
GCTCACAGAACGACATGGCTACGATCCGACTTCAAACTCAAATCTGTCACACTGATTGACAATGATTGCATCGGTCTGAAGATTCATTTTCTCGGCCAGTTCATGAGGATTTTCATTCATGGCTGCAACCAAAACCTGTAAACTCATTCGTAGATACCTTTTCTATATTATTCGGTAATTTAAGCATACAAGAGAAAATACAAAAAAACTTGTAGCTTTCATTAATATTTTATTATGTTTGAGGAACTAATTATACTTTAGAGCCTAATGCCGGTCAACAAAGGACATATTGTCGTTAAGCAGCTGTTCAAGCAGAATCATGTTATCTGTGGAATGCTCAAGCTCTCTGCAATAGCCGTAAAGCACTTCCGACAACTCCTTCAGGGTCAAAGGCTCTTCCCGTTTACCATTTCGGTCAACATTAACCATTGCCCACTTTGCTGCCCACAAATATTTAACCATGAAACTGCTGTACACCCCAAGAATGCCCATTGAATATACATAGTCATCATATACAGCACCGCACAAATATGTGAATGTAAAATAAGTTGCTATCTGCTCGCACCAGATGTCGCACATTGGATGGGCTGCTTCAAAGGCTCTGATTACCTCGGGATTTAAGAGTTGACCCGCTTCACCTGCAAATTCCATAAACTCCGGCTTTAAGGGGTCCAGCTCCAGCAGCAAATCAAAAAGCTTCATAAAAACCGAATCGACACTGCCGTCAGTATTGTCTATATCAAACGAATCCTCACCCGAAGATAAGCTGCCGGTTTCCTGCCGGCAGGAATTTATCCACTCCCGAATCACATCATAGGGCTCACCGTCATCGAGCATTTCCTGAAGCTTTTGCATTGTCTTTACCAGCTTAAGGCTCCTGTGGGCGTAGCTTATATTCCTTGACTGAATCAGTTCAAGCGCAAAGCTTCGTGAAGCCACCAGGGTATCATACAAATCCCCATTAAAATCCTCGTACTCTTCTTCATCGATAATATCATCGCCGGCCTCACTATATGCAATCGGTGCCTCCTGACTTAATAACCACTCAGCCGCCACCGGACAGGAAACCGACAAAGAATATTCCCGCACGCCTGGGAACTCTTCTATATGCCGCGGATACATATCGCAGGTATTACACAAATAATCTTCCCCAAAATCGATATACATCCGGCATAATCCATCGGATCTTAGAAATGCACAGTCACCACCGGGCTGTTGTCTAAAACACTGACTTTCATAGTCAATCTCATTTAACAGCCTTTTGTCACCGTTCGCCTCATATTTATCAAGGGATTCATCGTCTACTTCAATAGCCCATCCGCTGCAGCAGGTAGCAGGGCACTTATCCGCTATGCACTTAAATTCATTGTAATTGCCAAAAAATCTTTTTATCACTTTAGATACCGTTACTTAGTGATATATTCCATTGCCAGCGCATAAAGCTGTTTAAGGCCGTCGATATGGTTTCTTTCATAGCCGTGGCTGTTTCTTGTGCCCTGACCTATTGCCGCATGACGTATATCATGTCCGGCCACAATTGAAGTGTCACCGTCCGAACCATAATGAGGTGTAAAGATATCAAGAACAACATCAAGCCCTGCTTCTTTTCCGGTGTTGTACAATTCGGTAGTCAGGTCATAGTTGTAGGGGAATCTTGTATCCTGAGCAAGCACGGTTACTTTCTTTTCATCGGAGGTCTGCCTCGGGCCCATACAAGCGATATCCAGGGCAACCAGATCTTTGACTCTTTCAGGCAATACACTTGTACCGTGACCGATTTCCTCATAAACGGAAAAATGGGCAATAACCTCACGATTAAGCCTGATCTTTTTGTCGGCAATCTCCTTCATCATACAAAGAAGCACTGCAACACAGGCTTTATCGTCCAGAAAACGTGACTTGATATAACCGTTTGAAACCGTAAACCTGGCATCCAAAGCAATAACCGCACCAACCGTAATTCCAAGCTTCTCCACATCCTCGGCATTCTTTACATCTTCATCAAGAACAACGCACATATTCTTAATCCAGCTTAAATCCTGAGCATATTCATCGTCTTCGGAAACATGAACGCTGGAGTAGGTTTTCTGAATACAACCGGTGTACATTCTGCCGTCTCTTGTATATACCCTTACATTTTCTCCGACCGCGGAATCCTCGTGAAGACCGCCCACTTTAACAACCGTAAGTGTTCCGTCTGAATTAATTTTCCTTACCATCAGACCGATATCATCAAGGTGTGCCGTATAAAGAAGGGTATTACCCTCACCACCTATTACAGTCTGAATGCCACCCTTGTGGTATGCTTCGGGTACCAGCCCAAGGGCTTTAATTTCTTTTTCGATATAATCCTGGATGGGATGGTAATACCCTGTCGTACTGTCAATTTCCATCAATTCCTTCAATTTATCATAAAAATATTCCTCATTAAGATTGTACATTACCATAGTCTCCTCATAATTGTATTTTTCATTAGTTACCGGATGCAATAGCCAGTTTTAAGCTCGTATCCATCAAATAATTATACCATAAAAGCCTCTAAAAAAGGGCAAAATAAAACCCTCGGTCCCAAAGGCTTTGC
>JAZUJC010000319.1:0-7301 GCA_045642625.1 Lachnospiraceae bacterium | reverse complement strand
TCCGACTCTCTTTTCTTTTAAGAAAGGAGAGACCACCTTTGCGTTAAAGCTTTTGCCTTTGGGCGGAGCGTGCATTTTTGATCCTATTGAGGACCTTGACTCATTAAAGGAGCAGGGAGAAGAGGGCGAAGAGGCAGAAGAAAATATCCTAACCGAGGACGTGGAAAAGGATGTTCATGCCTACAAGAATGCATCGGTTTGGGCACGTATTTCCACGGTGTTGGCGGGGCCGTTTTTTAATTTCCTGCTGGCAATGATTTTTGCAATGATTATTGTAGCAAAGTGCGGTACTGATTTACCTACTGTCGGAGGGCTTACCGAGGGTCGCCCGGCTGAAGCGTCGGGGCTTAGCGTAGGGGATACCATTGTAAGCATTAACGGCGAGAAAATTCACGTATGGAGAGATATAACCCTTATCAGTATTCTTAACAGCGGCGAAGAGCTGGAAATAGGTTACCGCCACAACGGAGAGCTTTATAAAACAAAGCTTACCCCTCAGTACAGTGCCGAGGATAACCGTTTTTACATCGGTATAGAGGGTGGTACAGACTTTATGGAATGTAAGGGGCTTAACCACTTTAAATACAGCTGGTACGAGCTTAAATTCAATTTCAGAAACACCTTAAAGAGCCTTAAACAGCTGGTACTTGGCAAGCTTTCAAAGGATGCGGTATCGGGTCCTGTGGGAATAGCCAAGGTTGTGGATGAATCCTACGAGGAGGCCAAAAATTACGGTGTAACCAGCGTTCTTCTTACAATGATGAACCTGGCAATGCTTTTATCGGTTAACCTTGGTGTGATTAACCTCCTTCCCCTGCCGGCAATCGACGGCGGAAGACTGGTATTTTTACTTATTGAGCTTGTACGCGGTAAGCCCGTACCTCCTAAATATGAGGGATATGTTCATATAGCAGGTTTTATACTGTTTTTCATATTAACGATATTTGTACTGTTTAATGATATTGCGAAGTTCTTTTAACCGGCATCCGGCAATCGGTTAAGTGTGATTACTTATTTTTCGAAGGCAAATCGGAGACAAACATGGCATACAGAGATAATACAAAAGAAATTCATATAGGTAACAGGGTAATCGGCCACGGTAATCCGGTGCTGATTCAGTCAATGACCAATACCCGAACCGAAAATGTAGCAGAAACTGTAGAGCAGATTCATCGCCTTGAAAAGGCAGGCTGTGAAATAATCAGGTCCACAGTTCCTACACTTGAAGCAGCAAAGGCCATTAAAGAGATTAAAAAAGAGATTTCAATTCCACTTGTTGCCGACATTCATTTTGATTACAAAATGGCGGTGGCGGCCATTGAAAACGGTGCCGACAAGGTGCGCATCAATCCCGGCAATATCGGTACCGATGACAAGCTTTTAGAGGTAATTAAGGCAGCGAGAGAGCGCAATATCCCCATAAGAGTAGGCGTTAATTCGGGCTCTATGGAAAAGGACCTTATAGAAAAATACGGCGGGGTTACCGCTGAGGGTCTTTGCGAAAGTGCATTACGAAATGTCAAAAGAATAGAGGATATGGGCTACGATAACCTGGTTATAAGCCTTAAATCCACCAATGTAATGATGTGTGTTGAGGCTCATAAAAGGATTGCGGGAATGACACCTTATCCCCTTCATGTTGGCATTACCGAATCCGGTACGGTGCTCTCCGGGAATATTAAATCGGGAATCGGTCTTGGCCTTATATTGGGAGAGGGCATCGGAGATACAATAAGAGTATCTTTGACCGACGATCCCGTTGAAGAAATAAGAAGTGCACGAATTGTGCTTAGAACCTTAAACCTTCGCAATGAGGGTATTGAGGTTATTTCATGTCCCACCTGTGGACGTACTAAAATAGATATGATCAGCCTTGCCAAGAAAGCTGAGGCACTGGCTGAAAATTATCCTTTATCCATAAAACTGGCAGTTATGGGCTGTGCCGTAAACGGTCCCGGAGAGGCAAGAGAAGCCGATATAGGTATTGCCGGCGGTAATGGTGAGGGTCTCATATTCAAAAAAGGCGAAATAATAAGAAAGGTGCCGGAGAGTCAGCTTTTTGAAGCTCTGAAGGAGGAGCTTGACAGGTTCGGCAAGTAAAAAAATGGAGCAGGAATTCCTCGAGGTATTTAAAACATTAAATCTAAAAGAATCACTTAGAACCATGTTCGAGGATGTTACGCTCCTTAAGGTTATTGTTGCAAAAGAAAAGGGAGTAGTTAAATTCTTTATCCGCAGTTCACATCTTATTTCCCGGAAAGACAAGTCCATGATGGAGCGGGAAATAAAGGAGCAGATGTTTAAAGACTCCCCTTTATCGGTTAAATTGCTGGAGGAGTATAAGCTTCCCGAAAACTATACTCCCTTCATGCTTCTAGAGGAATATCGTGACAGCATGCTTTATGAGCTGTCCGAGCAGTCTAAAATTCTGGAAAGCTGTTTTAATAAAATCTCCTTTGAAGAGATTGACACAAACACAGTTAAGGTATTAATTCCCGAAAGAGAAATTTTCAAAGGCCGTGAAGCCGACATAATTAAATATTTAAACAGCGTGGTGCAGGACAGATGCAAGCTGGAGGTTTCTTTTAAGGTTGAGTATTTCGAGGTGGAAGAGGACAAGGAAAAAGAAGCCTGGGACGAATATCGTGTAAATCAGCTTGTAAGCCAGCGCCTTGGAAACCGTGCCGGAAATGGCAGCGAAAGCAATATTCCCGGTGGGGATGAACTTTCTGATAACCGGGCTGCCGAAGCGGCTACTATGGACAGTGCTGCCGGTATGGACGGGGCTTCAACAGCTTCGGAAGCTTCTTTTGCCGTAAATGATACTGTTTCAGGAAATAGTGCACCAGGCAATGAAGCAGCAGGTAATAAAGCAGCAACTGAGACAGCAATTAATTCAGGCGGTGACATACAGGCAGTCAAGGCAGATGCAGCTGAAAGCAAGGATAAAAATGCCGCTCCACAGGATAAATCGTCCGGTTCTAAGGATGGGGGCAAATATAAAGACTCCAAATATTCCAAGGATTCCAAATTCGGAAAAGGCGGAAAGGAATTCAAATCCTACAGACGTGATGATTACGGCATTCCCGATAATCCCGACGTATTGTGGGGCCGTGAATTTGACTCTGAAGAGGCAGCAGTATCCATAAGCGATATTGTTGAAGATTTCCTTCCCGTTGTTATAAACGGAAAGATTATTTTGACAGACCGCAGGGATATCAGAAACGAAAAGAGCATTATGTTCCTGACTATCACTGATTATACAGATACAATCAAGTGCAAGATTTTCGTTAAAACGGAAATGTTTGATGAATATAAGGCTCGCCTTGAAGAGGGCACCTGGATCAGGGTAAAGGGTATCATTCAGATGGATCCTTTTGACCACGAGCTTACCATCGGTTCGCCTCAGGGCATTATGAAGGGCAAAAATACCACCACCAAGAGAGTGGATTTAAGCCCCGAAAAGCGAGTTGAGCTTCACTGCCACACAAAGATGAGTGATATGGACGGTGTAAGCGATGTAAAGGATATCGTTAACTGCGCTTATAACTGGGGACACAAGGCTATTGCCATTACCGACCACGGTGTTGTACAGGGCTTTACCGATGCCAATCATACGTGGGAAAGTCTTTACGAGAAGGCCTGCAAGAAGGCAAAAGAAGCCGAGCAGCCAAAGCCTGACCGTCAGGATTTCTTCAAGGTTATTTATGGAGTGGAAGGCTATCTGGTAGATGATTTGCTTGAGACGGTAATCGATTCCAAGGGTCAAAAGCTGGATTCTTCTTTTGTGGTATTCGACATAGAAACCACCGGCTTTTCCGCTGCCAAAAACAAAATAATCGAAATTGGTGCGGTTAAGATTGTAAACGGTGAAATAGTCGGACGCTTCTCGGAATTTGTAAATCCGGGTGTGCCGATTCCATTTAGAATAACCAAGCTTACATCGATTACCGATGAAATGGTTAAAGATGCCGATCCTATTGAAATGGTGCTGCCTGAGTTCATGGCCTTTTGCATGGGCTCTGTTTTGGTTGCCCACAATGCCGGCTTTGACACATCGTTTATTAAAGAAAACTGCAGGCAGCAGGGTATGATTTACGATTATTCCGCAATCGATACGCTGCCTATGGCCCGCTGCTTTCTTCCGGGGCTTCATAAATACACCCTGGACAGTGTGGCAAAAGAACTTAATGTTACACTCGATAATCACCACAGAGCTGTGGATGATGCGGAATGTACCGCCAAGATATTCCAAAAACTGTTGAAAATGTGTGATGAGAAGGGAATCACCAACCTTGATGAGCTGGCTGAGGCGGCTAAGATTCCCCCGGAGACAATCAGGGGAATGAATTCTCATCATGTTATTATTTTGGCTAAAAACAATGTGGGTCGTATAAACCTTTATACCCTGGTGTCCAAATCTCACTTAGAGTATTTCAGCAGTGCCCGAAACAGAGTACCTAAAATTCCTAAAAGTGAGGTTATGAAGTATCGTGAAGGGCTTATTATCGGCAGTGCCTGCGAAGCGGGGGAGCTTTATCAGGCAATAATTGATGAGAGAAGCGAAGACCAGATTGCCCGTATAGTAAATTTCTATGATTATCTGGAAATTCAGCCCAGGGGAAACAATGCCTTCATGGTAAGGGATACCGAGCATGAAAAATATGAAAAAATCCAAAGTGATGAGGATTTGCTGGAGATAAACAAGGAAATCGTAAGGCTTGGAGAGATGTATAACAAGCCTGTTGTTGCCACCTGTGATGTGCATTTCCTTAATCCCGAGGATGAAATATATCGCCGAATTATTATGAAGGGGCAGGGCTTTAGCGATGCCGATGATCAGGCACCTTTGTACCTTCATACCACAGACGAAATGCTTGAGGAGTTTGGTTATTTAGGCAGTAAGAAGGCCAGAGAGGTCGTAATTACCAACCCGAACGCAATCGCAGACAGTGTGGATTCCATTTCACCTGTCCGCCCCGATAAATGTGCTCCGGTTATTGAAAACAGTGATGAACTGCTTACAAATATTTGTTATACAAAGGCTCATGAAATGTATGGCGAGGAGCTTCCTGAAATTGTTAAGGAGAGACTTGAAAGAGAGCTTAACTCAATTATTACCAACGGCTTTGCTGTTATGTACATTATTGCCCAAAAGCTCGTATGGAAGTCGGTGGAGGATGGTTACCTGGTAGGTTCCCGTGGTTCCGTAGGTTCAAGCTTTGTGGCAACCATGTCGGGAATTACGGAGGTTAACCCTTTGGTGCCTCACTATTACTGTTCAAAGTGCCATTTCTATGATTTTGATTCCGAGGAGGTTAAAAAGTTTAGAGGAATGGCCGGAGTGGATATGCCGGACAGAGCCTGCCCGGTTTGCGGTACCAATCTTAAAAAGGACGGTTTTGATATACCTTTTGAAACCTTCCTTGGATTCAAGGGCGATAAGGAGCCGGATATTGACCTTAACTTTTCAGGTGAGTATCAGTCAAAAGCTCATAGATATACAGAGGTTATTTTTGGAGCCGGTCAAACCTTCCGTGCAGGAACAATAGCTTCTTTGGCCGATAAAACCGCATTCGGCTATGTGAAAAAGTATTTTGAAGAGAAGGGTATTAAAAAGCGAGAGTGCGAAATAAACCGTATTGTCGAAGGCTGTGTGGGCGTTCGACGCAGTACCGGTCAGCATCCCGGCGGTATTATTGTTTTGCCTGTAGGTGAAGATATTAACTCATTTACTCCCGTACAGCATCCGGCCAATGATACTACAACCGATACAATTACCACTCACTTTGATTACCATTCAATCGACCATAACCTGCTAAAACTTGATATTCTTGGACACGATGATCCTACCATGATAAGAATGCTTCAGGATTTAACCGGAATCGATCCTTTGGATATTCCCCTGGATGACCCTAAGGTAATGTCACTGTTTGAGTCTACGGAGGCCCTGGGTGTTACCCCTGCCGACATAGGAGGATGTGAAATCGGATGTCTCGGTGTACCGGAGTTTGGTACTGACTTTTCCATGGGAATGGTTCAGGAGGCCAAGCCCCAATATTTCAGTGACCTTATTCGTATTGCCGGGCTGAGCCACGGAACCGATGTATGGCTTAATAATGCTCAGGATTTGATCAGGTCCGGTATAGCTACAATCTCTACAGCCATTTGTACACGAGACGATATTATGACATATCTTATCAATATGGGTGTTGATTCAGCCGAGTCCTTCCAGATTATGGAAAACGTGCGTAAGGGAAAGGTAGCCGGCGGCAAGTGTAAGGACTGGCCCCAATGGAAAGAAGATATGCGAGCTCAGAATGTTCCGGAGTGGTATATCGAGTCCTGTGAGAAAATTAAATATATGTTCCCCAGAGCTCATGCTGCGGCTTATGTTATGATGGCCTGGCGAATAGCATACTGTAAAGTATATTATCCCCTGGCATATTATGCGGCGTTCTTTAGCATCAGGGCCAAGGCCTTTAACTATGAAACCATGTGCTTTGGTCGTGAAAGGCTGGAAGAGGAGCTTAAGAGGCTTAGAAATCTTGAAAAGCCCACCAATAAAGACGAAGACTCGATTAGGGACCTTCGAATTGTACAGGAAATGTATGCCCGCGGATATGAGTTTATGCCAATTGACCTTTTTAAGGCTAAGGCGAAGCTGTTTAGTGTAATAGACGGAAAAATTATGCCGTCCTTTACCAGTATTGAAGGTTTGGGCGATAACGCAGCCGACTCAATTGTTGAAGCGGCAAAGAAGGGCCCCTTCATTTCAAAGGACGATTTCAAATCCCGTGCAAAGGTATCGCAAACTGTTGCGGATGACATGGGCAGATTGGGTATTTTAGGTGACATTCCGGAATCCAACCAAATTAGTTTATTTGATTTTATGTAAAAACACTTGCAATATTTGGTTGTTTACGATAATATAAACGAGTGCTTTGAAATAAGCACTCATATGGCTGATTGGTCAAGCGGTCAAGACGCCGCCCTCTCACGGCGGAATCAGGGGTTCGATTCCCCTATCAGCTGCTAAAAGTCGGAAACCCGATAGTGGTTTTCGACTTTTTCATTTCAAGAGGCCGGATAATGAGAATCTATTAAGGGACAGCGGATGGCACAGGATACTTTTAAAAGAGTCGAAATTAAATATCTTTTGTCTGAAAATCAGTACAGGCGGCTTAGAGAACGCCTGGAACCTTTTATGCAGGAGGATCAGTACGGACTTTCAAAAATATCCAGTATATATTTTGATACAGAGGGATATGATATTATAAGAGAGTCTCTTGAAAAGCCAG
>JAZUJC010000318.1:0-10056 GCA_045642625.1 Lachnospiraceae bacterium | reverse complement strand
TAATCGAAGGCGGTCAGACAATGAATCCTTCAACAGTGGATATGGTGAATGCCTGTGCTAATGTTAATGCCAAGACTATTTTTATCCTTCCTAATAATAAGAATATAATTATGGCAGCTAATCAGGCTCAGTATCTTGTTGAGGATAAAACAGTAGTGGTTATTCCTACAAAGACAATTCCTCAGGGAATCACAGCTTTGATTAACTTTAATCCCGAAGTTGATGCTACCACAAATACCGAAATCATGACTGATTCTTTATCAATGGTTAAAACCGGTCAGGTAACATATGCTGTCAGAGATACCAGAATTGATGATAAGGATATTAAAGAAGGCGACTTTATGGGAATCGGTGACAGAGGCCTGCTTTCCGTTGATTCTGATATGGCTAAGGCTACACAGGATATGATTGAAGAACTGATTATGTCCGATGAGCCTTCAGAGCTTGTTACAATATATTATGGTGCTGATGTTACCGAAGAAACCGCTTCAGAGCTTGTTGATTATATTAATGATAAGTTCCCTTCTGTAGAAGCCGATCTTCAGTACGGTGGTCAGCCTATATATTATTATATTATTTCTGCAGAATAATATGCTTCCCCGACAAAATGATTTGTCGGGGATTTTTTTTCTATAAAAATTTTTAGTCAGCGGTAATGTTTTTGAGTTTTTAATATGAATCTTAATTCCGATATTTCAAGTGTAAAAGGTGTTGGGGAAAAATCTTCAGCTTCTTTCAGAGAAATAAAAATTAATACAGTCAATGATTTGCTTCATTATTATCCAAGAACGTATGAAAAGTATGAGAATTTGTGCTTTGTAAAGGATATTGTTGCGGGTGAGCGTAATGCTATTTACGGATGCGTTATTTCCGATGCCAAAATTATCAGATTTTCCGGCAAATCAATGCTGACAGCATATATTAAAGATGCTGAGGGAAACAGTCTGGAGCTTAAATATTTTAATGCCAACTATTTGTTAAAGGTGTTAAAAAGAGGTTCTTTTTATGTGTTCAGAGGCTATGTAAAGGCTGTTGGTGCCAGATTTGTAATGACCCAGCCTCAAATGTATAAAAAAGAAGAATACGATAAGATTATGGGGACTATTGGGCCTATATATTCGGCTACCAAAGATTTATCCGCGTCCAAAATATCAAAGAGTATTGCAAACTGCCTGGATACGGCAGAGCTGTACAAGGATTATTTTACGGAAGAAGAAATTGTGGCAAATGATCTGCTGTCTTTGCCTGAAAGTATCAGAAATATTCATTTTCCGACGGATGAGACCTCTTTATATAAGGCCAGACGCCGTCTGGTGTTTGAAGAATTTCTGGATTTCTATAATGGTTTTAAGGAAAAAGAAGGAATCTCTTCAAGAATAACAAATGATTCGCCGTTTATTGAGGTAGCTGACTGTAAACGTCTTGAGGAGGGCTTGCCCTTTGAGCTTACCAATGCCCAGAAAAATACCATAAAAGAGATAATTGATGATATTACGGGGCCTTATTTAATGAACAGGCTTGTGCAGGGTGATGTGGGAAGCGGAAAAACACTGGTTGCATTAATGGCGCTTATTACTGCTGCTGCAAATGGTGCGCAGGGGGCGTTAATGGCTCCGACAGAGGTGCTGGCTGTTCAGCATTTTTCAAATATAAAGAAAATGTGTGAGGATTATAAACTGTGCATAAATCCGGTTCTTTTGTTTGGAAAGATGCCTAAAAAAGCGAAAAATGAAGCTCTGGCTATGATAAAAAGCGGAGAGGCTAATGTTATAATCGGCACCCATGCATTATTTCAGGATGATGTTGAATTTAAGAATTTAAAACTTGTTATTACGGATGAGCAGCACCGGTTTGGTGTAAACCAAAGGGAAGCTTTGCGTGACAAGGGAATCAATGCCCATATTCTTGTTATGAGCGCGACGCCTATACCTCGAACCCTGGCTATGGTTATGTATGGGAATGTTGATATAAGTATAATGAATGAACTTCCGAAGAACAGATTGCCCATAAACAACTGCGTTGTTAATTCGGGATATCAAAAGAAAAGCCTTGAGTTTATTGAAAGCGAGATAAAGAAAGGCCACCAGGCCTATGTTATCTGCCCTATGATTGATGAGTCTGAGACCGATAATTTCAATTTAAAGAATGTATCGGATTTTACAGAAGAGCTTAAGGCATATTACGGAGATCGTGCCAGGATTATATGCCTTCACGGTAAAATGAAAAGTGATGAGAAAAACAGAATAATGGATGCCTTTAAGGATGGCCTGTATGATATTTTGGTGTCAACAACAGTAATTGAGGTAGGTGTTGATGTACCGAATGCAACGGTTATTATGATTGAAAACGCTGAACGATTTGGATTGTCCCAGCTCCATCAGTTAAGAGGCCGTGTGGGAAGAGGTGACAGCCAGTCCTATTGTATTCTTGTTTCTGACGGAAAAAGTGAAGAAACTATCAAACGATTAAAGGTTCTTAACGAAACCAATGATGGTTTTGAAATAGCAAGAAAAGACATTGAATTGCGTGGACCCGGTGAATTGTCGGGGCTTAGACAGAGCGGCGCCCTTTCTTTTGCTCTCGGAGATATAATGCAGGATTCGGATGTGTTTATGCTGGTAATAAATCTTTATGACAGCATAAAAGACCGCATAAAGGAGAGAGTTTCCTCAAACATTGATGTGAGAAGTATTTGATGAATGTGACACACGCGTCAGTTTAGTGACTCGCGTGTCGGTTTTGATTGACTTTAATTCAAATAATGGATAAAATAAGTTGTATGTTTGTTTAAGGGAGAATCAAAATGAATAAAGTAGCCATCATTACAGACAGTAACAGTGGTTTAAGCCAAATAGAGGCTAAAGAGCTGGGAATTATTGTTATTCCTATGCCTTTTACTATTGATGGAGAGGAATATCTTGAGGATATTAATCTTTCTCAGGAACAGTTTTATGAAAAGCTTTTAAATAACTGTGAAGTAAAGACCTCTCAGCCCAGTCCCGAAAGTATTATGAAGCTTTGGGATGATACCCTAAAAGAATATGATCAGATTGTTCATATACCCATGTCCAGCGGTCTATCCGGTTCCTGCCAGACGGCAATGATGCTTAGTGAAGATTATGAAGGCAAGGTATTTGTTGTAGATAATCAGCGTATTTCTGTTACACAAAAGAGTTCTGTAATGGATGCACTTACTTTGGCAAAAAGAGGACTGTCGGGGGCTGAAATCAGGGACAAGCTGATGGAAGATAAGTTCGAATCCTCAATTTACATTATGGTTGATACTCTTGAGTATCTTAAAAAGGGAGGAAGACTCACCCCTGCTGTTGCTATGATTGGCTCTCTTCTTAAGATTAAGCCTGTTTTGCAGATTCAGGGTGAAAAACTGGACGCTTTCAGTGTTGCCCGTACCCAGACCAGTGCCAAAAATATTATGATCAATCAGATTGCCAAGGATTTTACCAATCGATTCAAAACACCGGTGGATGGAACCGGAATGCGAATTTTTGTGGCATACACTCATAAGATTGATGCAGCTGAAATCTTTTTTGATGAAATAAAGGCTAAGTTCCCGGCTGCAAAAATAGAATTTATGGACGCCTTATCATTAAGCGTCAGCTGTCATATAGGACCCGGAGCATTGGCAATTGCCTGCGCGAGAGATTCTTTTAACTAATAAACAAAAGGAAGGCTTAAGGGCTTTCCTTTTTTTGACATAACAATGAGGATGGTTTTATGGATAATTTTGTCAGAAGTGAGATGCTGCTTGGAAGAGCCAATATTGAAAAGTTCGGAAACTCCACTGTCGCTGTTTTTGGTGTAGGCGGTGTGGGCGGATATGTATGTGAAGCTCTTGCTCGTACCGGAATAGGTTCTTTTGTCCTTGTAGATAATGATACGGTAAATGAAAGCAACATTAACAGGCAGATTATTGCTACATATGACACTATCGGCCGGTATAAAACCGAAGTTATGAAAGAAAGAATTCTTTCCATTAATCCCGGTGCCGTTGTGGAGGTGCGAAATTGTTTCTTTTTGCCTGAAAATGCCGGAGAATTCGATTTTTCCCAATATGATTATGTTGTGGATGCGGTTGATACGGATACCGCCAAACTTGAGATTATAATGCGTGCAAAAGAAGCAGAAGTTCCGGTTATAAGCAGTATGGGAGCCGGAAACAAACTGGATCCCACTAAGTTTGTTGTAACAGACATCTATAAAACATCTGTATGCCCGTTGGCAAAGGTCATGAGACATGAATGCAGGAAACGCGGTATTAAAAAATTAAAAGTGGTATATTCTGTTGAAGAAGCCATGAAGCCCAATGCAATTAATGAAGGAGAGTCCGGTATACATGAACAGGGAGACGGTAACACTTCCAGACGTTCTACTCCTGGCAGCGTTGCATTTGTGCCTTCGGTGGCAGGTCTTATTGTAGCTTCTGAAGTAATCAAAGATTTATCTTTAAAGTAAGTTCATTGGGGTATTCCCAAACATATGTTTATGTGTTACAATATATTGTGTTTACAAGGGTGTATTATGCCCAAATTTAGAGCCTGAATATAAATTTGGGCCGACTATTATTGAAATGTGAGGTTATTTATGGCAAAGCAGGAAGCCTATGATGCCGGTAGTATAACAGTCCTTGAAGGGCTTGAAGCGGTAAGAAAACGTCCGGGTATGTATATTGGTTCTGTATCTACCCGAGGTTTAAATCATCTTGTATACGAAATTCTTGATAATGCTGTTGATGAGCATTTGGCCGGTTATTGTACCGAAATTCATGTAACACTTGAGGCTGATGGTTCGGCTACCGTTAAGGATAACGGTCGTGGTATTCCCGTAGGTATGCATGAAAAAGGTGTATCGGCGGAACGTCTTGTTTTTACAACACTTCATGCCGGCGGTAAGTTTGACAATAATGCCTATAAAACCAGCGGTGGTCTCCACGGTGTAGGTTCTTCCGTAGTAAATGCACTGTCAGAGTGGATGAACGTGGAAATACGAACCGGAGGCTTTATTTATCATGATTCATATTCACGCGGAAATGCTACCAAAAAGCTTGAGAAGGGTGTGCTTGAACCTGATGGTAAAACCCGCGAAACAGGTACAACAATATCGTTCCTTCCCGATAAGGAGATCTTTGAAAAGACCCGTTTTAAGGAAGATGATATAAAGAACAGACTTCATGAAACTGCTTATCTGAACCCTAATTTGACCATTTATTATAAAGATTTAAGAGGGAATGAGGCTGAGGAAGCAACCTTCCATGAACCTGAAGGTATTGTCGGATTTATTAAAGATATGAATAAATCCACTGAGGCTTTGCATGATGTTGTTTTCTACAAGGGAACTTCGGATAACATCGAAATAGAAATCGCACTTCAGTTTGTAAATGAATTCCATGAAAACGTAATGGGCTTCTGTAACAATATTTATACTTTGGAAGGTGGTACTCATATTACAGGTTTTAAGACCGCTTTTACCACGATTATAAATAATTATGCCAGAGAACTGGGTATTCTTAAGGATAAGGATGTTAATTTCACGGGTACTGATGTACGAAACGGTATGACTGCTGTTGTTTCTATTAAACACAGTGATCCCCGGTTTGAAGGACAGACCAAAACAAAGCTGGATAACCAGGATGCTTCAAAGGCTGTGGCAAAAATCACCCAGGATGAGCTTGTCAGATTTTTTGACCGTAACCTTGAAACTCTTAAAATTATTATCGGTTCCGCCGAAAAGGCTGCAAAGCTTCGTAAGTCTGAAGAAAAAGCCAAGGTTAATATGCTTACAAAGCAGAAATATTCTTTTGACACCAACGGAAAGCTTGCAAACTGTGAATCCAGGGATTCTTCCAAATGTGAAATATTTATCGTAGAAGGTGATTCCGCAGGGGGCTCTGCAAAGATGGCAAGAGACAGAATGTTTCAGGCTATTCTGCCTATTCGAGGAAAGATTCTTAACGTTGAAAAGGCATCAATTGATAAGGTTTTGGCTAATGCCGAAATTAAAACAATGATTAATGCCTTTAACTGTGGTTTTTCGGAAGGCTATGGTAATGATTTTGATATCAGTAAGCTTCGCTACGACAAAATTATTATTATGGCGGATGCGGACGTGGACGGAGCCCATATTTCCAACCTTTTGCTTACTTTCTTTTATAGATTTATGCGAGAACTCATTGAAGAAGGACATGTTTATGTAGCAATGCCTCCCCTCTATAAGACAATACCTGCCAAAGGTGAGGGCGAATATCTGTATGATGATAAGGCTCTTGAAAAATACAGAAAAGAACATACAGGCAACTTTAAACTTCAACGATATAAAGGTCTTGGTGAAATGGATGCCGAGCAGCTTTGGGATACTACCATGAATCCGGCTACCCGCATGATGAAACGTATCAGTATAGAGGACGGGAAAATGGCTTCCGAAACGACAGAGCTTCTTATGGGACCCGAGGTTCCGCCCAGAAGAACCTTTATATATGACAATGCAACCTATGCAGAGCTTGATATTTAACAGAAGATATCAGTGCTTTACCTGATATACACTATGCAATTTACAAGGGATTTTTAAAGCCCGGCAAATTATTACGGATGTGAATGTATAATGAAAAAAACTGATTTTATTGAAACTTCTGAAGACAGAATTATTCAAACCGAATACTCAGACACCATGAAAAAGTCCTTTATAGACTATGCCATGAGTGTTATTGTTGCCAGAGCACTGCCGGATGTCAGAGACGGTCTTAAACCGGTTCAAAGACGTGTTCTTTATGATATGCATGAACTTGGCATGCATTACGATAAAGAATATCGTAAAAGTGCCCGTATTGTAGGCGATACAATGGGTAAGTATCACCCTCATGGTGATACCTCCATCTATGATGCGCTGGTAGTAATGACCCAGGAATTCAAAAAGGGTAAACCCCTTGTGGACGGTCATGGTAACTTCGGTAACATTGAAGGTGACGGTGCCGCTGCCATGCGATATACAGAGGCAAGGCTGCAGCATATTACGGAGCTTGGGCTTTTAGCAGATCTTGACAAGGATGTAGTTGATTTTGGCCCTAACTTTGATGAGACAATTAAGGAACCTACCGTACTTCCGGCAAGATTTCCCAATCTTCTTGTTAACGGTTCGGAAGGTATTGCCGTAGGTATGGCTACCAGTATTGCTCCTCACAATTTAGGCGAGGTTGTTGATGCTACAAAAGCTTATATCAGGAATAATGATATTACCACTCAGGAGCTTATGGAATATATTATTGGCCCTGATTTTCCTACCGGTGGTATTGTTGTTAATCAGTCAGAACTTTTGGATATTTACGAAACCGGTATGGGCAAGATTAAAGTTCGTGGCCGTGTTGAAATTGAAAAGGTTAAAGGCGGTAAGGTTAATGTGGTGGTAACCGAAATTCCTTATCCGATGATTGGCGATAATATTAGAAAGTTTCTTTCTGATGTTGCAGCATTGGCAGAAACCAAGAAAACAACCGAACTTGTTGATATTTCAAATCAGTCGTCAAAGGACGGTATCAGGATTGTATTTGAACTTCGTAAGGATGCAGATCCCGATAATTTTGTAAACATGCTTTACAAAAAGACTCATCTTGAGGATACCTTTGGCGTTAATATGCTGGCTATCTGTGACGGAAGGCCTGAGACAATGGGCCTTAAGCGTATTATTGCCGAAAATGTTAAGTTTCAGTATGAAATCAATACCAGAAAATATACCAGGCTGCTTGAAAAAGAACTTGATAAAAAGGAAATTCAGGAAGGCTTAATCAGGGCAGTTAATGTTATTGATTTGATTATTGAAATTTTAAGAGGTTCCAAGGACCGCAATATGGCCCGCCTTTGTATGACGGACGGTGTTACAACCGGTATTCAGTTCAAGTCAAAAGAATCAAAGATTTTGGCTGCACAGCTTAATTTTACCGAGAAGCAGGCTAATGCCATTCTTGATATGAGATTATACAAGCTGATCGGCCTTGAAATCGAAGCCCTGCTCAATGAAAATGAAGAAACACTTGCAAATATTGCAAGATATGAGGACATCCTAAATAATAAGGATTCTATGTCCGAGGTACTGGTTAGCGAGCTTGACGGTTTGAAAGCTCTCTTTAATGCTCCACGTAAAACTGAAATTATTCAGGCTGAGGAGGTTGTATTCGAAGAGAAAAAGGCGGAAGTTGTTGATCTTGTTTTCCTTATGGACAGATTTGGTTATGCAAAGACTGTGGATGTGTCGACATACGAGCGTAATCGTGAGGTGTGTGATTCTGAAAACAAATATCAGTTTAAGGTTAAATCCGATGGCAAGGTGGTTCTTTTTACCGATAAGGGTCTTATGCATATGATTAAGGTAAAAGACTTACCCCTTTGTAAGCTTCGTGATAAAGGTCGTCCCATAGATAACCTTTGCAACTTCAGTTCTGTTAATGAAATTGTTCTTTTTGCAGCAAATCCTGACGATCTTAAGTTTAAACGTCTGGTATTTGCAACAGCCCAGTCAATGGTTAAGTTTGTTGATGGAAGCGAGTTTGATGTATCAAAGAAAATGATTGCGGCCACAAAGCTTAACGATGATGATTATGTTGTCAGCGTTTTTGCGGTCGAAGAAGAAAAGAATATAGTATTTCAGACCAAGGACGGTGTATTCCTGCGTTTTGGCCTGGAGGAAATTCCGGAGAAAAAGAAGACGGCTGTCGGTGTTCGAGGCATGAAGCTTGGTAAAGGCGATCTGGTAGAGGCTGTATATTACACAAAAAATGCCGGAGATAATACTATAGAATATAATGGTAAGCCCTTTGATTTACATCTTAAAGTAAAGCCTCTTCACAGGGACAATAAGGGTGTTAAAATCAGAAGTTAGAGGATATGTGACAAATGCTTAGAGTAATAGCCGGATCAGCCAGAAATTTGAGATTAGAAACTCCGGAGGGGCTGGATACAAGGCCCACAACCGATCGTATAAAAGAGACCTTGTTTAATATTTTGCAAAATGATATTCCCGGAAGTGTGGTAGTTGACTTTTTTGCAGGCAGCGGTTCCATAGGTATAGAAAGCCTCAGCAGAGGAGCTAAAAAGGCCTATCTTGTTGATAATTCAAGGAATGCTGTCAACTGTATTGTAAACAATGTTAAGCATACTTATTTTGAAGATAAAGCAGTAGTGTTAAGCGAGGACTTTTCTACTGCGGTATTTCACATTAATGAGCCTCATGTTGATATTGTTTTCATGGATCCTCCTTATGATAAAGGCTTTGAAAGGCAGCTTTTAACCATTTTGAAGAATGCTTCTTTTGTGGATGAAGATACATTGTTTGTGGTGGAGGCGGCTCTAAAAACAGAGTTTGATTATTTGGACGATTTGGGCTATACCTTATATAGAGAGAAGACATATAAAACCAATAAGCATATGTTTTTATATCTTAAGTCGGAGGATTAAATTTAATGAAATCAGCAATTTATCCCGGAACCTTTGACCCTATGACCTATGGTCACCTGGACATTATTAAAAGGGCATCAAATATTTTTGATGAAGTAATTGTCGGAGTACTTGATAACAAGGAAAAAACTCCGTTGTTTTCTGTTAGTGAACGTGTTAAAATATTAGAGGATGCGACAGCTGATATTCCCAATGTTAAAATTGAGAGTTTTGGCGGATTGTTATCCGATTATTGTGTGGAAAAGAATATTTTTGTTGTGGTCAGAGGACTTAGAGCCGTAACCGATTTTGAGTATGAGCTTCAGATGTCTCAGATAAACAGAAAGCTTTCTAATGATAAGCTGGATACGGTATATTTAAACACCAGTTTAAAATATTCTTATCTTAGTTCATCATCTGTTAAACAGATTGCTCAGTTTAATGGTGATTTGACTGATTTTGTGCCTGATTTTGTTGCTGAAATGCTAAATGAGCGTTTGGGTAGTAAAAAATAGATTATTATTTTACCGAGGGAGATATAATGACCAGTAATATTGAAAAGATTATTGATGTACCATGTGAGAAATTTGCAATCTTAAATCTTAATAATAAATTGACA
>JAZUJC010000317.1:0-5764 GCA_045642625.1 Lachnospiraceae bacterium | reverse complement strand
CAATCCATACGGGGAGAGAACGGAAGTGGTAGGGCTCGATTCCCTTCATGTCGGGAGTTTCATTGTCCATATCAAAGAATTTAATCCATTCATCGTAGGTTAAGTAGTCGTCAAATACATGGGTACCCACTTCTCGATTGTCGGTATATACAACACCGGCTTCGCTGTCACTTAAAATTGATGCTCCGCCACCGGGCCATCTCTGAACAAAAATATTGTTGTAGAATCGGTCATCACCGTGAAGTATTGTCATAAAGCCGCAAACCTCGGTACGGTGAGGAATGTGGTAGGGAGTGTAGCGTTGGCGAAGATTACCTTCAACTATTGAATCGCAGCCGCCGCCAACACAGGTGAAGGCACCGCATATTAAGTTGTGAACCATTGCAACACCTTCGGTTGCCATTCTCAATGATACATCCGAAAGAAGAATGTTGTTGTCGATAAGGGTAGGGCCATGACCTACTTCAACGAAAATGTCCTGGCTGCACATTCCGCCGGGAAGCTGCTTTGCAAAGTCGGGTCTTTGGTTGTCATGAAGAAGGTTGCCGGAAATACGTGTTCCCTGTGCTTCCCAGTCTGTCCAAATACCCATTGTACAGTGGTGAATGTGATTTCTGCGCATTACAACGTCAATGGCTGCATGAAGCTTAATGCCTGAAATTTCGGCACCGCCAAGCTCCATCATGTTGTTGATATGGTGAATATGGTTGTCTTCTATGATTGAGAATACACAGCCCATACGACCGATAATACCACCCTGCTCGCAGTGGTGAATGTTGTTGCGTCTGATGATATGGCTACCAACCTTTTCTTTTACCCAGCCGTGATACTGGCCGCGGCAAACGGCATCACGCTCCATCTGAGTGGGGCTCTTAACATGCTTGTATGTAAAGAAATGGTTGTTGTCGGGGTCAAGGTACTTGCCAAGACCGATACCCGAACATTTGCTGTTTGAAATATCACAGTCCTCGATAATCCAGCCCTTTGACCAGTGGGGACCGATCATGCAGTTTTGGTAAGCTGCAGGGGGTGCCCAGTTGGTAGCTGCCTTTGTAACGGTAAAGCCAGAAACGGTAATATAGCCGATTCCGGTTTTCTCGGGTACAAAGCACTGTTCACGAACGTTTATTTCAATATTTTCTTTATTGGGATCTATTCCGCCGAAATTGGCATAAAGAACTGTTGTGTTGTTCTTTTGCTCACTGTACCACTTAAGGCGTGATGCTTCGGGTTCCCATGAATAGGGAGTGGGTTCTCCCTTTCTGCATTCATCAAGGTCAGCTGCTTCGTAAAGCATTTTGTCGTTAAGATAAACTGCACCGATATGCTTGGTGCGGCCTGCGAAATACCAGTCGCCGTAAACAAATGTGGTGTAGGGATTAACCTTGCCGAATACACCGTTATCAACTGTTGCGGTCCAAACATTTCCGTCAACATGTGTCCAGTCTTTAACAACCTCGGCACCGGTGATAACGGCCTTAAGAGGTTCAACGCTCCTGTAGGTAATTCGGGCATCCTCGGTTCCTGCATTTACGGGGTTTACATACTCGCGGTAAATACCGGGATATACCAAAACCTCATCACCGGGCATTGCCAGCTGTGCTGCCTGCTGGATGCGGTTAAAGGGTCTTTCTTTTGTGCCGTTGCCCGCAAGGGGAGCATTTGCATCTACATAAAAAATCATTACCAATCCTCCAGATAAAATATAGTTTTGCTACTTATTTTATGATATAAACCCCGCACCAAAAAGGCAATAAGCTGAGGGTATAATTAACAGTTTATCCATAATATGAATTGAAAAATGCAATTTTTACGGTGTGATATTTTAATGCGGTGTTTTTGTGATGTATTTCATATTTTCGACTTTGTAATGCGTATAAATGTAATGAATTCAGTGATATATATGCCGAATATTAAGTAGGAATTAGGAATACTTCTACCCTCTTGGTTAATATGAAACCTTCTTCTCCGTGGTTAATTTACAAATTGCTATTCATCGGTTGTATAATGAAATGTGAATTAATCTAAACATAACCTGTGAGAGGTATGGAGATAATTTGAAATAAATTGTATATTGGAGAAAATACAAAAAAATTTCTAAATCAGGAGGCAGTAAATATGTACCGTAAACCCTTGAAGATAAAGAATATTGAAATAAAAAACCGAATTGCAATACCGCCTATGGTGTGCTTTAACTGGTCGGATGATAACGGCTATGTGGTGCCTAAAAATGTGGAGCACTATAGGGAACTGGCGGAAGGCGGTGCGGGCCTTATTATTGTGGAAGCGACTGCCATTACAAAGCGAGGCCGCCTTGGGGATACGGAGCTTGGCCTATGGGAGGATGCCCAGACAGAAGGCTTTAAACAGATAGTTACCGATGCCCACAAAAACGGTGCAAAGATTTTTGTTCAGCTGGTAAATGCCGGTGGTAACAGCGTTGGCAATGAGCCCGAGGGCCCCAGTTCATTCAAAAACTATAGGGGAATTACCTGCAGTGAAATGAGCAAGGAGCGGATTAATGAAACTGTTTCGGATTTTGCGACAGCAGCATTGAGAGCTAAGGCCGCAGGCTTTGACGGTATTGAACTTCACGGCTGCCATGGATATATGATTTCCCAGTTCTTTAACAGTCGTGTTAATAAAAGAAACGATGAGTATGGGCAGGATAAGTCCCTGTTTGCAAAAGAAGTAATCAAGGCTGTTCGTAAGGCAGTGGGTGATGATTATATACTCGGTATCAGAATCGGAGCCTTTGAACCGTTGCTTGAGGATGGCCTCGAACATGCCCTTGCAATCGCCGATTTGGTTGATTTTATGGATGTTTCCTATGGCGGTGACTGCGATGGAACGGCCCCTGAAGGATTTTCCTGCTCTGAAGCGGTGTATGGTGCTTCATGCATAAAGAAAGCCCTTCCGAATATGCCGGTTTTCGGTGTTCACAACATTAACAGCAGGGAAGATGTTATTAATGCGCTGAATACCGGAATTGATATGGCAGATATCGGAAAGGCTGCGCTGGTAGATCCGGCCTTTGCCAACCATATAATAAACGGGCCCGAGGAAGGACATTGCTTACACTGTAAGAACTATTGTCGCTGGAATCCGGGCGAAATGGCTGACCCTGATAAAAAGTGTCCGGGATTTGTAAAATACAATAAATAGGATCGGCGAAACAATTATTTTTCGCTGCCAAGTGCCCACTCGAGACCGGCACTGAGCTGTTCTCTCCAAAAATTGAAATCGTGAACTCCGGGGCCTGCAAAAAAGGTTACGGGCAGGCCAAGGGAGTTTAAATATTCTTTCATATCTTCGTTGGGAGCCAAAAGAAAATCTTCGGTTCCGCAAGCCATGTAAATAAGCGGAGAAACCTTGTTTTCATCGACTATTTTTCCGGCTAAAACCTTAGGGTTGTTGTCTGATGTTTCAAGCTTGCTTAATTCCCCGAACATCTGAGTATAGTAAGCATAGTTGGCTACAGGGTTTGAATCCTGGGGCTTCATATTCTTTATGCCGTCTACAATAAGCGCCGAAGATAAGGCGATAATACGGGAGAAGGTTTCGGGGTATAAAAGGCCTGTATGAAGGGCTCCGAAACCGCCCATTGAAAGCCCGCCAACATATGTGTCTTCGCGGTCGTTTGAAAGTCCGAAGGTCTTTCTTGTATATTCTATAAATTCTTCACCCACATAGGTTGCATACTTAAAACCTGTAGCTTCCTGATCAAGGTAAAAACTGTTTTCACCGTTTGGCATAAAGAAATTTACGTTGTAGCGGTTGGCCAGGTCTCCTAAGGGTGCGCCTGTAAACCAGTCGGTGTCGGCACCACTGTAGCCATGCAGAAGATATATGTTTTTGGCGTCACGCTTAAAGTGGGGATTATCATCGGTGGGCCATGCGCAGTCATTGCATAAAACTGCGGTATAATGAACCGGTCTTGCTAAACTCTTTGAATAAAACATTCCGTTTAAATGTGCCATAAAATGCTCTGTTAATCCATTCGCGGGGACTGGATTTTTCCTTTCCTGATTTTGATAATTGCTGATGCAAATTATGTTTTGTTGTTATGTTATGATTAAGGATAGCAGAAGTGGCTGTCATGGTCTCTTCGAAAGAAAATAGAAATGGCAGATTAGTTGCCAGATATTGCTAATATTGCCGGTATTGCTGGACTATAGGTCGATATTCATATATAGTAAAATATAGTTTGTTGACAGAACAACAATTTTGAAGAGGCTGGGTGTTTACCGATTAAGAACATTCGGGCCGATAATAATAATTCTAAGCGAGGAAACACATAATGATAAAAACTGTTTTGTTTGATTTAGATGGTACCCTGCTTCCCATGAATAACGATGATTTTGTAAAGTATTATTTCGGGCTTCTTTGCAAAAAGCTTGCTCCTAAAGGCTATGAATCGAAGTCATTGGTGGATGCAATTTGGGGAGGAACCGCAGCAATGGTAAAGAATGATGGTTCGGTTAACAACGAGAAGGCTTTTTGGAAAAGATTTGCTGAGATTTTAGGTGAGCATGTGCTGGCTGATGAACCTGAGTTTGAATCCTTCTATGCCAACGAGTTTGACGGAGCCAAGGTCATATGCGGATACAACCAGAAACTGGTGGATTTTGTTCATTTTATCAAGGATAAGGGGATAAAGGTTGGTCTTGCCACCAATCCCATTTTCCCTTACATTGCAACAGAAAAGCGTACAAGGTGGGCAGGCTTTGAGCCTGATGAGTTTGAAATTGTCACTACTTACGAAAATATAGGTGTGTCAAAGCCCAATCCCGAGTATTATAGGGAACTTCTGAGAAGACTTGATGTGAAGGCAGAAGAAACACTTATGGTTGGTAACGATGTTAATGAAGATATTATTGCTTCAGCTAAGGCCGGTATTAAGGGCTTTCTTTTGACAGATCATATAATAAACAGAGATAACGTGGATTTATCTGATATTCCCCATGGCGATGCGGATGCATTAAAGGAATACTTTATGTCCGTAGCGGAATAATAGTCAGTTACCTTTGCGTGCTGATGATATCCGCAAGTTCATTCGATTAATAGGAAATGAATCTATAGAAAAAGCCGGCTTTTTGTTAGCCGGCTTTTTCTTTGTTATAATAACTTAAATTAATTCGGGCAGAGGGTGCCCAATGCTTTTATGGCTTTGAAAACTAATAAATATAGTCCGAAAACAGGTAAACAGAGTAGCAACCTACCTGATCTATTTTTTCTATGTTGAAGCCATGGAAAACGTCCTTATCTTTGAAGGGGAAATAGTCTGTTCTTATGATTAAGGCAGAGCCTTCCGGATAAATATCACCGTCTTTGTAATAATCATAAAAATCATATGCCCAGGTTTTTCCTTCAGCCATAATGTCGATATAGTGTCTTGGGTTGCCAAATAATCTCAGCTTATCCGATTCATTGGTTTCGATATAGATGTATATCCTGTCGTAGTCGGAATCCTTGAAATAATCGACAATCTGGTGAATGTTTGGATTCTGTTCGCCCCAAAACAGCGTTTCTTTGTAACAGAAAAGAATGGCAACAGTCAAAAGAACATATGAAATATAGGCCATTACATTATTGGGCACCTTGCATCCCTTAACCAAATCAATTAGATTGGTGACTGAAAGAATCATCAGGGGAATCATCCCAATCAGATGATATCTGTATTCGAAGGTTGCTGAACCGGCCTGAGTAAGTGTAAGTATAAGGATAAGCCAGTTCCAAAAAAATACCGCAGTAAGCAGGCTTT
>JAZUJC010000316.1:0-4641 GCA_045642625.1 Lachnospiraceae bacterium | reverse complement strand
AAGAATGAGGAAGTTGATTTTACAATCTGGGAAGAAGGCAACACAGATGCTCTTGATACAATAAGATATACACATCAGGATGATGCGTCTGAACAGGGTGTTTACAGAGAAGAAATTACAAGATTCAGGCTTTCATATAATGCGTTGAAGGAAGGCTCCGTTGCAAAGCTTACATTTACAAATGAAGCGGGTACTGCTCCCACAGTTCCCGGTGCTACGGCAGGAACCGATTCTTCCGCATTAAATGCAGAAACTGTTTCTTCAGCCGATTCACCAAGCCCCTATGAACTGATTACAACACCGGGCAATGAAGATAAAGTATACTTTGTACGTGATACCGGTGAGATTCTTTTTGGAAGCAATGTGGCAGACGCCATTAAGAATGATTCTCTTTCTTTTTCCGTAGAATACGAAAGAAACGAATGGGTCAAGGGTGATTTAAGACCTCAGCACTATTTCAAGTGTCTTGATAAGGGTGCGGATCCCGTTATCGAATACAATTACGACAGTTCACCGGAAGCAGAAATTTGCTACAACATCGGTGTAAACCAGTCTCTTCGCATCAATACAAATGCCAGTGAGTGCTTCACACATAATATCAAGCGTGATATCGACGATATTATCAGAGCATTAAATGAAGTGGATGAGGTTGAGGAAAAGCTTACAAGGCTTAAGGCCGATTATGCTGCCGCACCGGAAAATTCCGCATTGCGTGACAGTCTTCAGGCACAGATCGATGCTGTCAGCAAGTCCCATACCTTTGTGAAGGATAACCTGTCCAAGCTGTTTGGCTCAGGCATTACCTGTGCAGAGGGATATTTAAAGAGAAACAATCTTGCCCTTACCAACTGCGGTACCAGGAGCAAGAGACTTGAGCTTATTCAAAACAGACTTGATACACAGTTGTCTACGCTCAAGGAACTTAAATCAGAAAACGAAGACGTAGATATGGCTGAAACCGCTGTTAAACTTTCAAGTGCCGAATATGCTTATGATGCGGCACTGATGTCTACCAGCAAGATATTACAGCAATCACTTCTTAACTACTTATAAAGTTATTTGGAGGAGGGTTAAAATGACTATTGAAACAAGAATTTTCGGCGAAGTAACAATCGACGACAGTAAAATTATTCATTTTGAAAAGGGAATTATCGGTTTCCCCGATCTTAATGATTTTGCATTAATCTATGATGCAGAGAAGGGCAACGATGTGGGTATCAGATGGATGCAGTCATTACAGGAGCCCGCTTTTGCAATGCCTGTTATGGATCCGCTTTTGGTAAGCCCCGATTACAATCCCATAGTTGATGACGAGATGTTAAAGCCTCTTGGCGATTTAAATCCCGATCAGCTTCTTGTGCTTGTAACAGTTACCGTTCCCAAGGATATTAAGGCTATGACCGTTAACTTAATGGGTCCCATGGTTATTAATGCCGATACCCGTAAGGCAGTACAGATGATTGTTGACGGCGATTATCCCGTTAAGTTCCCTGTATATGATATTTTGGAAGAGAGAAAGAAGGTGACCGTATGTTAGCATTATCACGTAAAAAGAATGAAGCCCTGGTAATAAACAATAACATCGAAATCACCGTTCTTGAAATTAAGGGTGAACAGGTTAAAATCGGTATCTCGGCACCCAAGGAAGTTCCGATTTACAGAAAAGAAGTATATGTTCAGATTCAGGAAGCCAATAAGGAAGCTATGAATGCTGATTCACTTGCAAGTTTAAAGAACTTGTTTGGTTAAAGATTTTAATATAAAATATGAATATAACTATAAACTTTTCTTTCTACCTGTCCGATATTACAGGTAGGAAGAAATCTTTTTTTAGTGGAAAGGATTCCACAGACAGGAGATAAACTATGGCACTCGAACCTATTAACAGCATTATGACAATGCAGGCACAGTCGGTTCAGCCCGCAACCAATTCTACAAAGACTGCTATGGAGTACACGGATGTTTCTATTGCAGAAAGCGCGCCTAAGGTAGACGAAACTACTAAGGTTGTTGAAAATGTTGAGGATAAGGACAGTAACCTTAACAGAGAAAATCAGCAGCCCAGTTCAGAGCAGCTTCATAAGGCCGTTGAAGACTTCAATAAGAAAATCAGCAACTCCGAAGCAATTTTTGGTATTCATGAAGGAACAAATCGTGTAACTATCAAAATTATTGACAAGGAATCCCGTGAAGTTATTAAAGAACTTCCTCCCGAAAAGACTCTTGATATGATTGCAAGGGTATGGGAAATGGCAGGATTGCTTGTTGACGAGCGTCGATAATATTATCGAATGTGAAATTGCTAAGGAGGACTATATATGCCTACACGTATTACAGGTATGAGTTCCGGTCTTGATACCGAGAGTATCATTCAGGAGCTTGTTAAAGCAAAAAGTACTAAAGTTACTAAGTTAAAAAAGGATAACACCAAGCTTGAATGGAAACAGGAAGCATGGAAGGATCTTAACAAAGAGCTTAGATCCCTTCAGTCCAAGTTTGGCAATTTGCGTTATTCATCTGATTTAAGAAAGAAAAAAACCACATCCAGCGATACCAACGCAGTAAGGGTTATTACCGGTGGCAATGCAATGAACTCTGTTCAGACTCTTTCCATTAAGAGTCTTGCAAAGTCAGGTTATTTGACCGGGCAGAAGATTACATCCGCTGAAGGCGGTGCAGTAACCGGCGACAGCCTCGTAAGTGAGCTGGGGCTTAAGGATGCGGACGGAAATCCGATCAGTGGTTTATTTGGCGTTGACGGTGGTTCTTTTACAGTTACAACCGGCGGCAAATCCCACACTATTTCAATTTCAGATTCAACCAAAATCACCGACGTAGTAAGACAGCTTAAGGAAGCAGGTGTTTCTGCCAATTTCGATGAAAAGAATCAGAGACTCTTTATCGGTGCTTCAGGCAGTGGCGTTCAGAATGATTTTACAATTACAGCCGATAATGCAGGTGGTTTATCAGCCATGAGCCTTCTCGGAATAAATGTGGATCCTTCTTCGGAGGCCAATACAGCTGCTTCACAGCAGTATGCTAAATATGCGGCAGTTGCAGATAAGCTTTCAGGTATGTCATTGGATGATATTCTGGCTGATGTGGATTCTGATGTTTACAAGATGTTAAAGGCTGAAGCAGACAAACTGGAAGATACCGAAGACTATGACACAGCCTATGCAAAGCTTGTTGACAAAATGAACTATGCCAAGTCAGTTGTCGAGAATGGTTCAAATGCGAGCCTTTATTCCACCGGTGCGGTAAAGCTTGCCGGTGCTGATGCGGTTATTGAACTTAACGGTGCTGAGTTTACATCAGATACCAACAATATAGAAGTTAACGGATTAACCTTTGAATGTCGTGCGGTTGCCGACAATATTACCATAACCACCGAGGATGATACCGACGGTGTTTATGACATGGTTAAGGACCTTCTTAAACAGTACAATGAAGTTATCAATAAAATGGATAAGCTTTATAATGCTGAATCGGCAAAGGGCTATGAGCCTCTTACCGATGAGGAGAAGGATGCTTTAAGTGAAAGCGAAATCGAAAAGCTCGAGGGCAAGATTAAGGATTCCCTTTTAAGAAAGGATTCGGTTCTCGGGAGTGTATTTAACGGTATGAAGGATGTTATGGCCGCCGGTATTATGGTTGGAGACAAGGAAATGTTCCTTTCCGATTTCGGTATCAGTACCCTCAGCTATTTTGAGGCTGCTGACAATGAACATTCTGCTCTTCATATTGACGGTGACAGTGATGATGAAAAAACATCTGCAAATCCCGATAAGCTTAAAACAATGATTTCAACAAATCCTGATGCAGTAGTTGAGTTTTTCTCCAAATTGTCCCAGGCAGTTTACACAAAGATGAACGAGCTTTCTGCTTCTTCCGAAACTTCATCCTTTGGAAGCTTCTATGAGGACAAGCAGATGAAGACCGATTTGGCCGATTATGTTAAAAAAATCGCTACTGCCGAATTAAAGCTTTCGGATTACGAAGACAAGTTCTATGCCAAGTTTGCAAAAATGGAAAGCGCCTTGTCTGCAATGGAAGCAAAGAACAATTATCTTTCCGGTTTATTCAGCTAATTCGGAGAATATGTAGGAGGACTGATAAATGGCGTTACCCAATGCATACAGTCAGTACAACAACAGTAAAATAATGACAGCCTCACCTGCGGAGCTTACCCTTCTTTTGTATGAAGGTGCGATTAAGTTTGGCAACATTGCCATCGTAAAGATGGAAAATAAGGATATTCAGGGAGCTCACAATAATATAGTACGTGTTGAAAAGATAATTGATTATTTGAGACAGACTCTTGATATGAAATATCCGGTTGCCCAGGATTTTGAGAACATATATGTTTATTTGTCACAGCGTCTTCTGGAGACTCAGTTCAGCAAAGATCCCAAGATTATGGAAGAAATCGTGGGTCACTTAAGATCAGTAAGAGATACCTGGAAAGAAGTAATGAAGGTAGCAGGAAAGAAATAATGGCTTCAAATACATATTTAGTTGCATTAAAGGAAAGTCTTGAAAAGAAAATAGAGGTTCTTAAGAAGATTCACGAGAAGAATGAGGAACAGTTAAGAATTGCCAGGACCTCACCTTTTTCTTACGAGGAATTTGACAAGAACT
>JAZUJC010000315.1:0-6471 GCA_045642625.1 Lachnospiraceae bacterium | reverse complement strand
GCCACCACCAGAGCCTGGGGATCTGCATTTCCCACATCCTCCGAGGCACAAATCATCATACGCCTTGCAATAAAAGTCACACTTTCCCCTGCATAAATCATCTTGGCAAGATAATAAACCGCCGCATCCGGGTCCGATCCCCGCATACTCTTGATAAATGCAGAGATTGTATCGTAGTGGTTATCACCGTTTTTATCAAAAAGAACCGCTCTTTTTTGAATACACTCCTGAGCCACATCCAGGGTTATATGAATTTTACCGTCATCGCTTCTCTCGGTAGTCATTACCCCCAGCTCTATTGCATTCAATGCCTTTCTGGCATCTCCGCCCGACAAATCGGCCAGGAATTCAAGTGCCTCGTCGGTAATATCCGCATCAAAGCCTCCAAGCCCTCTGTCTCTGTCGGTAATTGCCCTTTTAATCAGTTCTTTAATATCCTCTATTGTAAGCGGCTTTAATTCAAATATGGCTGAGCGCGACAATAAAGCGCCATTAACCTCAAAATAGGGATTTTCGGTTGTGGCACCTATCAATACCAGTGTTCCATCCTCAACAAAGGGCAAAAGATAATCCTGCTGCCCCTTGTTGAATCTGTGAATCTCATCGATAAACAATATTGTTTTTTTGCCATACATTCCAAGAGTCTGTTTGGCCTTTTCAACCACTTCCTCCATATCCTTTTTGCCGGCTATGGTGGCATTAATCTGGCAAAAATCTGCCTTTGTGGTGTTGGCTATTACTTTGGCCAGCGTAGTTTTCCCGGTTCCGGGCGGTCCGTAAAAAATGACACTGGAAAGCTTGTCCGCTTTAATGGCACGATAAAGCAGCTTATCCTTGGCCAGAATATGCTGCTGACCCACTACTTCATCTACGATCCTTGGGCGAAGCCTGGCGGCCAAAGGAGATTCGGATTCCTTGGCCTTGGCTTCCATCATTTGAAATAAATCCATGTAAAATCCTTTTCCACTATCTTATCTGATTGGTGGACGCATCATATTTAAAATCGGCTTTTTTAAGGCTTGCCAGTATTTCTTCCTTGTCCACATCCATGTCATCACAGAGTGCGTCAAGACTGTCATAGTTGTCTCTAAGCTTCAAATTCAAAAAGCTTACCAGCATTACCGGATCTTTCGGCAGCATAGTTTATCATCCTCCAAACCGATTTCTATAGTATCGCCTGCGGCTACTCCATCTGATAATATCAGTTTGGCAACCTCGGTTTCAACATATTTTTGAATGTATCTCTTAATGGGACGGGCACCGTACAGTGGCTCGTAACCATTATGTGCAATATAGGACAAGGCCTCAGGGGTGACTTCAAGGCCGATTTCCCTGTCAGCAAGGCGCTTGTTAAGGCTCTTTATCTGAAGGGCCGCAATGGACTTGATATTTTCCTCGGTAAGTGGCTTAAAGAATATAATCTCATCCAGTCTGTTTAAAAACTCAGGTCTGAAGGAACCTTTAAGCTGCTCCATCACCATATTCTGAGCTTCCTCGGATATTTCTCCGTCCTCGGTAATACCCTCCAGCAAATATGAGGCTCCCAAATTGGAGGTCATAATCAAAATGGTATTTTTAAAGTCTACCGTTCTTCCAAGCGAATCGGTAACCCTTCCGTCATCAAGCACCTGCAAAAGAATATTAAATACATCCGGATGCGCTTTCTCTACCTCATCAAATAAGACTACTGAATAAGGTTTTCTCCTGTCTGCTTCGGTCAACTGTCCGCCCTCTTCGTATCCTACATATCCGGGAGGCGCTCCAATCAGCCTTGATACGGAGAACTTCTCCATATATTCGCTCATATCAAGCCTTACCATATTGGTTTCGTCATCAAACAGCGCTGCCGCCAGTGCCTTGGACAACTCTGTTTTACCTACACCTGTGGGGCCCAAAAACAGGAATGAGCCTATAGGCCTGTTGGGATCCTTAATACCGGCCCTGGACCTGATTATCGCTTCAGTAACCTTTTTAACGCCCTCATCCTGGCCAACTACACGCTTATGAAGTTCGTCATCCAGGTGAAGTGTCTTGTTTCTCTCTGACTCTGTGAGCTTATTAAGGGGAATACCAGTCCAACGGGATACTATCTTGGTAATCTCTTCGTCGGTTACTGCCTCATTTACAAGGCTTAATTCCTTTTTGTTGGTTTCCGCCTCAGCCTGCTCAAGCTTCTTTTTTAGCTCGGGAATAACGCTGTAGGAAAGACGACCTGCATTTTCGTAGTCACCGTTTCTTGTATAAGCCTCCAGTTCCTTTCCGGCCTTTTCTATTTCTTCACGAAGCTTTGAAAGCTCATCGACACTCTTCTTTTCGTTGTCCCATTTAGCCATGAACTTATCAAGCTCTTCCCTTTCATCGGCAAGCTCCCGCTGAAGCGCTGCCAGTCGTTCTTGACTCAAGTGGTCATCTTCTTTTTTAAGGGCTGCCTCCTCAATTTCAAGCTGCATTACACGGCGACGTTTTTCATCAATCTCCACAGGCATTGAGTTCATTTCGGTCTTAATCAATGCACAGGCCTCATCTACCAGGTCGATAGCCTTATCGGGCAGAAATCTGTCGGTTATGTATCTGTTTGAAAGTGTAGCCGCAGCCACCAGCGCATTATCAAGTATTTTTACTCCGTGGAATACTTCATAGCGGTCCTTTAAGCCTCTTAAAATAGAGATGGTATCCTCTACTGTGGGTTCATCCACGCGAACCGGCTGAAAACGACGTTCAAGGGCCGGATCGGTCTCAATATATTCTCTGTACTCATCAAGCGTGGTGGCACCGATGCAGTGAAGCTCACCACGGGCCAGCATAGGCTTTAACATATTGCCCGCATCCAAAGCACCGTCGGTTTTGCCCGCTCCTACAATAGTATGAAGCTCATCTATAAAAAGAATGATTTCTCCGTCTGACTTCTTTACCTCATCAAGTACCGCCTTTAAACGCTCTTCGAATTCACCGCGGTATTTGGCTCCCGCCACAAGTGAGCCTACGTCCAGTGAAAAAAGCTTCTTGTCCTTAAGCCCTGTAGGCACATCACCTGCCACGATACGCTGCGCAAGGCCCTCCACAACTGCAGTCTTACCTACACCGGGTTCACCGATAAGCTCGGGATTATTCTTTGTTTTACGGGAAAGAAACTGAATTATATTTCTGATTTCGGAATCACGACCGATTACAGGGTCAAGCTTACTGTTTCTTGCAACCTCAACAAGATCACGGCCAAACTTGTTTAATGTATCATAAGTACTTTCCGGATTGTCACTTGTTACGGTCTGATTTCCCCTAACCTCGGAAAGAGCCTTCAAAAACCTGTCAACACTCAGGCCGTATTCATCAAAAAGTTTTTGCATTGCAGGGCTTGCGTTCTTCTGAATTGCCAGGAACAAATGCTCAACGGACACATAGGAATCTCCCATTGCCTTTGCCTCATCCTCGGCAAAAATAAGAGCCTTATTAAGATGCTCACCAACATAGGGCTGGCCTCCTCTGACCTTGGTTCTTTTTCCGATTTCCTGATTTACCCTGTCGATAAAATGCTGAGTATTGATTCCCATTTTTTCGACCAGGTTAAGAATAAGGCTGTCCTCTATTCTAAGTAACCCTGCCAGCAAATGCTCCTGCTCGATTTCCTGATTACCGTGTTCAAGGGCAATCTTTTGGCATTCCTGAACTGCTTCTTTGGACTTTTGTGTAAATTTGGTAATATTCATAGTTATACCTCCCCTCAGGGTCAGCGCTCAATGCCTGGCGCTTGTTCTATATTAAATATAACACTGCCGTGACTTAATTCAATATGATATTTCTAAAATAACAGAAATCTTTCTTAACAAATTATAAAATACACCTTTGCATACCTCAAGAAGAATCAGCAAATTTCAAACTCCGTGAGAAAGAGTATTATCATAAAAAACCGGAGAATCAAATCTCCGGTTTTACTGATAAAATCATATTCTTTTGCCAATACCTATTTGGCTTTAAGCGCTCTCATGGCATTCATAATAGCCAGGAAAGCAACTCCTACATCGGCAAATATTGCTGCCCACATTGAAGCAATGCCGAATGATGCCAGCACAAGCACTGCTATCTTAACACCTAACGCAAATGCAATATTTTCTTTTACAATACGAAGGGTTTTCTTAGCAATGCGCTTTGCCTCGGGTATTTTTGACAGCTCATCAGTCATAATAACCACGTCGGCAGCTTCGATTGCCGCATCAGATCCCATTGCACCCATTGCTATACCAATATCCGCTCTGGTAAGAACCGGTGCATCGTTAATGCCGTCACCCACAAAGGCTACCTTGCCGTTTTTGCTGTCTGCAAGTATTTCCTCGATTGCGCTTACCTTATCAAGCGGCGAAAGGTTTGCAAAATAACGGTCCAGCCCAACCTTGCCGGCAACTGCTTCCGCTGTTTTTTCGTTGTCACCGGTAAGCATAATAATGGAGTTGACCCCTGCCTTTCTGCAGGCCTTTAAAGCTTCCTCGGAATCTTCTTTTATTTCGTCGATTATATGGAAGTGTCCCGCATATTTGCCCTCTTCGGCCACATATACAAGAGTTCCTCCCATTGTTGCATCAAGGCATTTTTCAATTTCCGGATAATCGTTGGTCGAAAGTGCATCCTTCATAAGCTTTGCATTTCCGACATGGAACTTCTTACCATCAATAACTGCTTCCACGCCTTTGCCTGCAATTTCCTTAATATCTGCTACCAGCCCCTTATCAATTTCCTTACCATACCTGTTTACTATGGAAAGAGCGATGGGATGCGTTGAATAACTTTCGGCAATTGCCGCATATTTAAGAAGTGTTTCTTTTGCCAAATCGCCATATTGGGCTTCGTAATCCGCTGAAATTTCAATTTCACCGATGGCAAAATTACCCTTTGTAATGGTTCCTGTTTTATCAAGCACCAGCGTGTTCATTTTAGCAAGAACATCCATGTAGTTACCGCCCTTAATGAGGATGCCCTTTCTTCCGGCCCCGCCGATACCGCCAAAGAAACTAAGGGGAATACTTATAACAAGTGCGCAGGGACAGGAAATAAGAAGGAATGTCATTCCACGGTAAACCCATTCTCTGATGTCGCCTGTTACAAGGGAACCTATGATAATTAATGCTGCAGCGCAGCCTACAATTATAGGAGTATAAACCTTGGCAAATACCGTAATAAACTGCTCTGCCTGGGCCTTCTTTGAAGAAGCATCCTCCACCAGTGCCAATACTTTTGATACTGTTGACTGGGCAAATTCAGAGGTAACCTCCACAGTAATAACACCGGAAAGATTTACACAACCGGATACTACGCTTTCACCGGATGCCACATCTCTGGGCAGGCTTTCGCCTGTAATCGCCGAAGTATCCACACTGGACTGACCGTCTTTAACAATACCGTCAAGGGGGATTCTTTCTCCCGGCTTAACGATAATTAAATCGCCTATGGAAACCTCGCCGGGATCCACTTCTTTTTCTTCTCCGTCTTTAACAACCCTGGCAAAATCCGGGCGAATATCCATAAGAGCCTTAACCGACTTTCTGGACATATTAACCGCATAGCTTTGGAAAGCCTCGCCAACCTGATAAAACAGCATTACGGCAACTGCTTCAAAATATTCTCCACAGCCAAAAGCACCAAAGGTAGCGATTGTCATAAGAAAGTTCTCGTCAAAAATTCTGCCGTGGATAATATTTACTCCGGCCTGCTTTAATATATCAAATGCCAAAATAATATATGCAACCACAAAAGAACCAAGGCTTACCCATTTACCCCAGGAATATTCTTCCGTAAGCTTTGTGGCAATAAAAGCAAGTGCAGTTACAACCGCACCAATAATAATTCGCTTAATCAGTCTCTTTAATTTCTTTGTCATGGCTTTATTTACTTACAACCTCTACATCAGGCTCAAGCTGCTTAACGATAGCACGCATTTTCTTTTCTACTTCTTTGTCCTTGTCATCCTCAACCTCGTAAACCATTTTTGTAGTAAGGAAAGTAACTACACAGTTTGATACACCATCAAGCTTACCAACCGCATCCTGAATCTTAGCAGCGCAGTTTGCACAGTCAAGGTCTTCCAAAATAAATTCTCTTTTCATGATAAATCCTCCTAATAGTGGGTATAATAATATTTATATAATCGATTCCGTTATGAACACGATTCGATTATTTTTACATATTAAGCTTCCGGGCCGGCATATCTGTCCTCTAAAAAAACTATTTCAACTTTGTATATCAGTCTTCCTCAAGAACATGGTCCATTCCGATTTTCAAAATGTATTCCACATGGTCGTCCGCCAGTGAATAATACATTGATTTGCCATCACGCCTTACCTTTACCAGGTCACTTTGCTTAAGGAACCTTAGCTGGTGGGATATTGCCGACTGGTTCATTCCAAGCTCTTCGCCAAGCTCTCCCACATTCTTTTCTTTTTCCCTTAGGGCATACATTATTCTGATTCTTGTATGATCCCCAAA
>JAZUJC010000314.1:0-2129 GCA_045642625.1 Lachnospiraceae bacterium | reverse complement strand
CTTCACCATAACCTTTGTCATGTCATAATACGAGGAAACCATAAAATCCAGAAATTCTTTTGACCTGTCATCAAGTTCTTTTGACCGCTTAAACACTTTTCTGACGGTTTTTATAAACTCGGAGGATATCTCCAGTGTGGTTTCTGCTTCTGTGGCGTTTAATACCTCGCCAAGAGCATGAACAAATCGCCTAAGCTGCTCATCATTCAATGAATATACCCATTCATTAAAGGCATTAACAAACACCATGTGAGTCTGAGTGATCTCTCGCTTCACGAATTGGCCTTTTCTCAATACCCAGGAATAGGGATTGTGCTGAAGAGGGCCTATCGAATGCGCCATAACCACTATTGTTTCACGGTCTACCGAAAGCAAAAGTCCAAATATTGATGATTTGGGAATAACCGATATAACCCGGTCTTTAACGGATTCATAGTTATATTCTTCCAAAAATTCACGTCTGAAGCCCGGTCCGTCAAAAGAATAAATCCTGTCAATTCGGCTTTTTATGGTGTCGGAGGATTTCATGGACGAATAAACCGCCAGGTTGCCCCCCTTTGAGTGACCACCCACAGAAAAGCTTCCGTCAATCTTTGATGCCACCTCGGCAAGGTATTCCACCGACAGTTTCTGCCCTGTAAAGGGCTTTTTAAGCGCCAGCTGAAAGTCCTCCTGCCAGCCCACTATATTTTCATCGGTTCCCCTGAAAGATACAAAATAGCCGTACCCCGGGACAAAAAATGTTACCGCGCAAAACTGAGTTTCTTCTTCCGGGTCAATTCGGTTTACATAAAACTGCAATTCAGTGCCGCCAAACCGTTCAGACCCCACCATATAATCCAAAAGATTTTTTCTTTCACGGACATAGCGCTTATCGCAAAACAATTTTTCCCGGTCCGGTGAATCGGCCAGGCTTTTGATGGAAGTCGGCTGTGAATCCATAGTTTTTAGCAAACCGTCAAATTTTAGATATGAAAATTGGCACAATACCAAGGCATCTTCAACCGAAAACGGTCTCTGTGCAAAAGAATCTGTGCCAAATTTTTTAACATATTCAACTATATTAGGCATTCCCTGTCCCCAATTTAAAACTTAGCGCTTATGGTTCCGATATTTCTGATATGCAGGGAAATGGTGCCGTCCGGATTAGTGACAAATTCCACATTATCCTCTTCATACTGAAGCATCGGAATTTTTATTTCTATGCCTGTGTCGGTAACAAGACACTGCTTTTGATATTTCTTGGTGGTATTTTCACTGACAGGAGTTACTTCCTCCCTGACCATATTAAAGTGCTCCATCCTGTCCTTAAAGCTGTCCTTTAAATCAGGCCTGTCCTCAAATACCTTATCCGCAATTGCTTCAACGGTAAAACCGCCGTTCTTCTCAAGCTCGGTGTTGATAATTGCCTTAGCCTTCATCTGGGGCTCATAGCGATACATATCTTCATAGGCCTGATTATTTACATTTTCAATTGCCTTGGTTACAATCGCCAGTTTCTTTTTATCACTGAGCTTGGCTGCACATTTTAAGAAATACTCACTGAAGTAATCTTCTTTTTTACCGTTAATCTCGGCCTTTTTTTCAACAACCCAAACAGCCAGATCATTAAGCCTTATCACTGCTGCCTCGGAAAGTTTCTGCGATCCTGCAGGCAAAAGCTCCTTAAAGCGATATATTTCATTAACCATTCCCTCATCCCCGGGCATACACCTGTGGGTGTATTGAGGCTTATAATTCATTTTAAGAATCCCTAAATATTCAAGAGAATCACTGGTAAACCTGACTACAAACAAGTCTGCGGAGGGAATATCAATATTAGCATTCATTATGGAATAAAGATGCTCCGCAAGCTGTTTTGAAATATCCACAAAATTCTCATCATCATAGCTGTCCAAAATACCAAATACCTCGGACTCTCTCTTGTGGAACTCACATTTTTTGCTGTCGTCTCCGCCAAAAACATTGCTGATATGACCCTTTATAAATTCAGAAAACTCCGAACCGTATTCCAAGGGCTGATCCGACAAAACCGGCTGTCCTGTTGTGGAATCGAGAATATGCAATATCACTTTTCTTAAATTTATTTCTTCTTTAACTAAAGCCATTTTTATACCCGCTTATACTAA
>JAZUJC010000313.1:0-2464 GCA_045642625.1 Lachnospiraceae bacterium | reverse complement strand
TGCAGGCAGCAGGGCCGTTCTTTTAAAGGGTTCAAAGCCTGAAATAATTCTTGACGCTGTATCAAAAGAAAAGTGTACTATCGTATGGCTGCTTGTACCGTGGGCTCAGGACATACTTGATGCGCTTGACCGTGGTGAGATAAAGCTTTCTGAGTACAATTTGTCACAGTGGAGGCTTATGCATATTGGCGCCCAGCCTGTTCCGCCTACACTTATTAAGCAGTGGAAGAGTTATTTCCCTGATCACCAGTATGATACCAACTATGGCCTTTCCGAATCGACAGGTCCCGGCTGTGTTCACCTTGGAATGGAAAACATCCACAAGGTTGGAGCTATTGGCGTTCCGGGATACAGATGGGAATGCCGAATTGTAGATGAAGAGGGCATTGATGTTAAAAAGGGTGATGTTGGTGAGCTTATTGTTAAGGGACCCGGTGTAATGACCTGCTATTACAATAACCCCGAAGCTACTGCAGAAACAATAAAGGACGGCTGGTTATATACCGGCGATATGGCTATGATGGATGAAGACGATTTTATCTGGCTTGTTGACCGCAAGAAAGATGTTATTGTTTCAGGTGGCGAAAATATTTATCCCGTTCAGATAGAGAATTTTATTAGAAAAAATGATAAAGTTAAAGATGTGGCAGTAATTGGTATGCCCAGTAAGCGACTTGGAGAAATTACGGCAGCAGTAATAGAAGTAAAAGACGGAATGACACTTACTGTTGAGGAAGTAGATGCATTTTGTATGGATCTTCCAAGATATAAGAGACCTAAGGTTGTATTTTTCGAGGAAATTCCAAGAAATGCAACCGGTAAGATTGAAAAGCCTGTCTTACGTCAGAGACATGGTTCCGAGCAGTTAGTTGCTCAACAAATTCAAAATTAGTAATACTGGCGGGCTTCCCGGTTATTCCGGGAAGTTTGTTTTGGAAGGAGTAGTTTATGGCAGAATTAATGCTTGGCAATAAAGCTATAGCACGAGGAATGTATGAGGCCGGAGTTAGCATTATATCAAGTTACCCCGGTACTCCCAGTACGGAAATTACTGAGGAGGCTGCATTATATGATGAAATATATTGTGAGTGGGCACCCAATGAAAAGGTTGCATTAGAAGTTGCCCACGGGGCTACCGTAGGCGGCAGGAGGGCTGCATGTGCAATGAAACATGTAGGCCTTAATGTAGCAGCAGACCCTCTTTTTACTATTTCATATCAGGGGCTTAATGCCGGTCTTGTCATTTGCGTTGCGGATGACCCTGGGATGCACTCTTCTCAGAACGAGCAGGATTCAAGGCATTATGCGATTGCTGCCAAGGTACCTATGCTTGAACCGTCTGATTCTGAGGAAGCAAGGCTCTATACCAAGAGAGCCTTTGAAATATCCGAACAGTTTAATACCCCCGTATTCATCAAAATGTGTACAAGAGTAGCCCATTCTCAGAGTGTTGTTAATAAAGAAGAAAGAGTTGTTCCAGCCCAGGTTCCTTATGTTAAGGACCCCACCAAGGTTATGATGACTAAAAACTCCAGGGATGCGCATGTTCGAGTTGAACAGAGAACTCTGGACCTAATAAAGTATGCCGAGGAAAGCGATATTAACAGGGTTGAAATGGGTGACAAGAGTATTGGTATTATCACTTCCTCTGTTTCATATCAGTATGCAAAAGAAGTTTTTGGTGAGAAAGCAAGCATTTTAAAGCTGGGAATGATTTATCCTCTTCCCGAAAAAATGATTACCGACTTTGCGGCACAGGTTGACAGGCTTGTAGTAATAGAAGAGCTGGATCCCATTATTGAGAATCACTGTAAGCAGCTGGGCCTTAAGGTGTCCGGAAAGGATATATTCCCCATTTGCGGTGAATTTTCCCAAAATCTTATCAGAAAATGCATGAATATGGATCTTCCTGAGGGCGATTTGCTGGACGATGCCATTCCTATGAGACCCCCTGTTATGTGTGCAGGCTGTCCACACAGAGGCATTTTCTATACATTGAAGAAGCGAAATGTTATGGTATACGGTGATATCGGATGTTATACACTTGGCGCCATAGCTCCTCTTAATTCGATGGATTTAAATGTGTGTATGGGCGCAAGCTGCTCCGGCCTTCATGGCTTTAACAAAGCTATGGGAACCAATGGTGAGAAGCATTCGGTTGGCGTCATCGGCGATTCAACATTTATACATTCAGGAATGACCGGCATTACGGATATCTCCTACAATATGAGTAACTCTACAGTGATTATTCTTGACAATTCCATTACCGGAATGACAGGTCACCAGCAAAATCCGACAACCGGCAAGAATCTTCGCGGAGAACCGGCCGGTAAGGTTGATCTTGAAGCGCTTTGCCGTGCTCTTGGATTTAACAGGGTTACTGTAGTGGATCCTTACAATCTTGCGGAATGTGACAGAGTTCTTATGGAGGTACCTACAGCCGCATCTATTTCTCTTATTTCAA
>JAZUJC010000312.1:0-3314 GCA_045642625.1 Lachnospiraceae bacterium | reverse complement strand
TTGGATAAATGTTCTATAGAATAATAGACAGGCACCCCAACTTCATATGTTAAGGTGCCTGATTGTCAATTGCAATTTCATCCGTGATTTCCCTTCCTCGGGCGACTCACTTCTTTCTTCCCTTGTCCTTGCACATATTTATGACCTTGCAATAAGGGCACTTGATCAAACCCAAAATCCCGTAAAATCCTTCTTACTACGCTTTTAGCGTAACCTTGCCAAAATATCGTTTACCTTTTGTAACAGCCACCGGACCTGATCTCTTGCATCGTTGATGCGATTCTGCATTACCCAGTCGGCAAGCAGGCCATCGAAGAACCAGTCTGCAAATCCCCAAAAGCCACCCGCATCTATTTTTAAATAGGCATATTCTTCAATGTCGCAAAGCTCGCGGCTGAATGCCGAAAGGTTTCTTTTGGCTTCCTCTATGCATGCTGAAGCTTTGTTCATTTTGGAATGCTTAATCAGTGTTGAGGTCATTCCGCCACCGATCATGTCATATATGCCCCAGTTCCTTGCCTTGTTTAGCTCCACCAAGGCACGTTCCAGGCTACTCTTTGCACGCATCCCCGCATCATAGGCTTCCAGACGCTCTAAATTGTAATCATATGACATAGTACAAACCTCCCATACTTATGTTTGATGATTCTATTGTAGGCTAAAGGCGGCCACAAATATATGGCAAAAGAAGCGCAATAAAGTACTCTAATGCGCCAAATAAAGCGAAAGAACAATGCCGCCTATTTTTTAAGCTCTGCTGCCAGCTGCGCTGCCAGGGCTGCATTTCCGATAATCATGTTCTTTTGCGCATCCATGCTGTCGGCACCCATTTTTTCTTTGACATATTTCATCAGGTATCCGGTTATGGCCTTGCCGCGAATGTCATCGCGGAGGCTCTGCTCAACCGCCTCGTCTATCACACGGTTCATAACCCCCGCATCCACTGCATATTCAGGAGAAATGGGGTTCATAAGAATCATGCCGGTTTGGATGTTCAATTCGTTTTTGATGCGGTATGCCTTGGACACCTCGCTAACCGAATCCATTTGACATGGAAGCTTAATACCGCTTTCAATTGCCATATACGCAGGCATCTCGCAGGTTTTATAACCCATAACCGACACCGATTTTGTCTCCAAATATTCCATGGTGAGATTAAGGTCCAAAATGGATTTAGCACCGGAGCACACCACAATAACATTCCGCGCAGCGATTTTTTCCAGGTCGGAAGAAATGTCCATGGACACCTCGGCGCCGCGGTGAACACCACCCAAACCGCCACCCGAAACTACAGGAATACCGATAATATCAGCCACTACCATTGTCGCGGCAAGTGTCATGACACCGTATTCCCCTTTAGCCAGGATAATGGGGAGTTCACGCCTTGAGGCTTTGGCCATAGTGCCCCTTCTCTTACCATAATCGTCAAGTTCAGTATCGGTCATGCCCACCTTAATCCTGCCCGCCATGATTGATACATAGGCTGCAACAGCTCCGTTTTTTCTGACAGCCTCCATAACCGCCTTAGCCGTTTCCACATTTTCGGGATAGGGAATCCCTTCAAATGTACCGCCGGTTTCAATGGCAATTACAGGTTTATTATTTTGTATCGCCTCCGCAACTTCGGGGGAAAAATCTATGTATTGGTTCATTTTTCCCGTCGGATCCCTTCCATACATCGGGCTGATAGCCGGGGGTGGATTTAATTGATTACATTTACGAAATACTCATCCGTACCGGATACCGGGAAATTAGTTAATAGAATGTCACCTTTCAAAACTGATGATGCAGCACATACTACATAGTTACTAAGCTCATGAGAAAAAATCAGCTTACTGCCATTTGATGATTTAGAACTGCTATATATCTCACAAACATTTTTACCGCTGTCGCTGTCATAATAAATTATGGTGAGTATATATTTATCCCCCGAAACATTAACAGCTTCTGATGCAACACTCTGATTATCATTTGTTATATCTTCAAATACGGGAGTTATAGCCTTTGTCTTTAAATTCAGTTCGTAAATGTTATATATAGTATCTGTATAATCAACGACTATAGCAGTTTCCCCATCCGAAAATGACACACCACATGACCTTCCGTTAAAAAATTCATATGTGGTTGCATTGGATGTATCGCCAAATGATGTATACTCTAACCCAAGATTATTATTTACAGTTGAAAACACTCCGTGTTTTGACACTTTCAGTACATTACGATATGGAGTAAAGCATTCTTCATTTGCATCGTTTATATAACACAATCGGTCATTATCAACCACGAAATAAAATTTACCATCAACTATATCCTGGCCAATTAATCCTGCATCATACTTTGCAGAAACGATTTCCAGGTCATATGAATGTTTATCAATCTTTACAACGTATGAGGTTTCGCCATCCATTCTGATTGCAAAAATATAATCGCCGATTACTCCCAAATCAGAATAAACACCTTTTGCAACCAACTCGCGAGGCGAATCATCCGAAAAAGATTTCAGGTCAGAACAATATATTCCACTGTATAAATCTGTAAAATATACATTCTTTGAATCACAACAGGCACCGCCCCAGTTCGTGTAATTTCCCTGAATTGTAGTATCTGATAAACCGGAAGCACCTGCATTATTGCCCTTCCTTAAAACCGCAAAAATAACGATACCGATAATAAGAATTAATGCAACCGGCAGAACCGCAAATAATATTTTGCGTCCTTTATTCGGTTTCTTTTCAGGCACAACACTATAGGGATAATTCTTTCCAACCATATTTTGAGGGCCGTTCATCATTCCCATCGGGTTTGGTGCAGGCGCTGCGGGTGCATTAACTACCGCGGTTCCGCATCCCGGGCAAAAAACAGCATCCGGGCTCAAGCCCCTGCCGCATCTATAACAAATCCTTACTGTTGACATTTAACACATCCTCCTACTTTTACTCTATTCCCATCCCTTCCATACATCGGGCTGATAGCCAAGGGTGGATTTCTTTCCGTTTCGTACAACCGGCGTCTTAATTACAGAAGGGTTCTCAAGGATTTTCTCCAGCTTATCTTCGTCGGCAATATATTTAATGAGCGCAAGTGTGTCGCTGTCCCTGCCCCCCCAGTTAACCATATTTTCAATGCCGCCGTTGGCCTGAGCTACAGAAAGAAACTCCCCTTTGCTCATGCCCTTTTCCTTCATATCAATGAACTGATATTTAATGCCGCGCTCCTTGAAAAAACGCTCTGCTTTCTTTGTGTCGTTGCACTTTTTAGTGCCAAAAATCTGTATATTCATAATTGCCTCTGTAACAATTTACTCAATGTATATT
>JAZUJC010000311.1:0-8923 GCA_045642625.1 Lachnospiraceae bacterium | reverse complement strand
TCACTAATAAAATTCCGTTTATCGGTTATACCACAAATCCACATATACCGGTACTGATATATGCTCAATCTACGCAACCATACACCAATTAATCACGGTAACAACAGACAATACGATATACCCACACAGAATACTGTTTTTAATCATTCCGAGTGTCCAAGTTCTTTCCTTCTCCCCAAGCGCCAATGCCACCAACGGAGGAATCATGGCAAACTGAACATATCTGAAATTCATGCTGCACTCATGGGGATATGTATTGGCAAAAGAAAAATATGAGTACATCATAACAAGCCAGCTAAGCACCCATAAAATTCTAATGGCAGGATCACTTTCCCGGGTCAATTCAGCTTCTTTACGACGATTAATTATCTTACTGATAACATATACCCTAATAAAGGCCACAAATGCCCACACTGCAACTACCAGATTCAGCGCCATCATCATAAGGCAGCTAACCTTGCCAATCATCGAAAAGCTCGCAAGGTCACATTCTCCAAGAGCTGATGTTCTAAATAGCTGAACCCAGATATTCCATCCCATTCCAACACTGCCATGAGAGAGATTTTTCACCAATTCTATGGGATTGGGCAAAAGCAGACGCTGTGCTGCCGAATACATTCCAACATACTGAGGACTGGTGTCAGGCAAAAATGCAATATATGTTGGCGGCATACCAAATTTAACATAGCAACGTATTACCCAGCTAAGGCCTATCGGAACGCAAATCATTCCGAAAATCATATATTGAACAAACCGTTTTCCCGGGAATTTTTTATTTTTTATCCACTCGTTAATAAAATCGTAAATAAACAAAATGCCGATTGGCACTGCTATCAAACCCGCCGACAATTTTGAAAGCATCCCTATTCCTATAGTCAGCGCCACACCGATAATGTCCTTGTAGGATTTGGTTCGATGCCAGCGAAGAGCCAGCCATACAGCCAGCATTTGAAACATAAGCCCCGCCCCGTCATTGTTTAACGAACCGGCCGTCATAATCAGCGTAGGCTGAAATGCAAAAATCAAAAGAGCAATAGCGCGCCCTTTTTCGCCAGCCCGCGTTTCCGCAAGAATTTTATCAAAAGCAAGAAGAGTCACAACCGAATAAATAAGTGTTACATATTGTGCCGCTTCCATAAGGGTCTGCGTGTTGTCTGTAAACAACCCTACAATACTTATCCAGATTGCACACAAAATATGATGTACGGGAGGGTGGTTAAACTGATAAACCTGCCTCGGATCAAAATTCGGAATCGCTTTATTTTTCACAAGCCAAAATGCATATCCTAGATGACCGGTAAAAATATTATTCTCCGGATCAACGGTTCCGATATCATACTGAGCAAAATTCACCACCGGCATAAAGATTACGTATAAAAGCCTGGCAAGGATTCCTGCTAAAATAATCAAAACTATGGGATTTTTAAGACGCTTTACAACTGTATTACTATTCATTTTATATTTATTCCACACTCACATATATTCCCGTAAAGATTAAAACGATATACTGCCTTTCATTCATGCAGATATGTTTATTTTACTTCAAAACGGTTCATATTTCCACTCATATGGCAAGTAATCATTTTTAAGCAGATAGGCCTGCTTCTGTCAAACTTGCCGCAAAACAAAAACTCCTGTGACAATTCAATTGCCACAGGAGTAAATTACTGTATCGTATTAATCTTCATAACCGTTTGGATTGTTCTTTTGCCAGTTCCATGAGTCGGCGCACATTTCCTTTATGCCGTATTCAGCTTCCCAGCCAAGCTCTTCTTTGGCCTTTGCAGCGCTTGAATAGCAGGTTGCAATGTCTCCTGCTCTCCTGGGGCCGATTTCGTAGGGAATCTTAACGCCGTTGGCTTCCTCGAAGTTCTTAACAATATCAAGAACGCTGTAGCCTATTCCGGTACCAAGATTGTATACCTTTAAGCCCACATTTTCTTTTATCTTGTTAAGCGCTTTAACATGTCCCTTAGCCAAATCAACTACATGAATATAGTCTCTTACGCCGGTTCCGTCATGGGTGTCATAATCGTTACCGAATACGGTAAGGTGATCACGTTTTCCGACAGCCACCTGTGTAACGTAAGGCATAAGGTTATTGGGAATACCGTTGGGGTTTTCGCCGATTGTACCGCTTTTGTGTGCTCCGATAGGATTGAAATATCTAAGCAAAATAACGTTCCATTCAGGATCGGCCTTCTGAATGTCCGAAAGAATCTCTTCAAGCATTGACTTGGTCCAGCCATACGGGTTGGTGCAGCGACCCTTAGGGCACTCCTCGGTAATCGGAATAAACTGAGGATCTCCGTAAACAGTTGCGGAGGATGAAAAAATAATATTCTTTACGCCATGCTGTCTCATTACATCCACAAGGGTAAGTGTTCCGGCAATATTGTTTTCATAATATTCCCAAGGCTTCTGAACCGATTCACCTACTGCCTTAAGGCCTGCAAAGTGAATACATGCATCAACCTTTTCTTTGTCAAGAATGTCATTTAGCGCAGCTCGGTCAAGAATGTCTGCCTTATAAAACGGAACTTTCTTTCCTGTAATCTTCTCAACTCTTTCCAAAGACTTTGAGCTGGAGTTTGAAAGATTATCAACCACTACAACATCATATCCGTTTTCCTGCAATTCAACTACTGTATGGGAACCGATATATCCGGCACCGCCTGTAACCAAAATTTTCATGAGTTCTCCTTCCTGCTCTATGTTTTCTTATGCTGTAACAATATACGAAAAATGCAGTTAATGTAACACTCCTATGTTGCTATTATATGTCAAAATGTTATATTAATCTATTCTATCGCAATATTCACTATTTACAGCGCTCAATCCTATACCGCAATGGTTTCTCCCGCTTTTACAAAATAATCCTTATTTCCGTAGCTAAACCAGATATCGGTTGCCGTAGGATTATAGCACTCATTCATGGCCATATTGAAGCGAAGCTGCCTGAAAGCATACCAGTAATCGTATATTTCAATATTTGTGGCATACCAGATATCCTCTTTACCGCCAATCAGCCTGCAGAAATTCTCGATAACATCCCAGTTATCTCTTTCCTCAAATTCATAACTGTGTCCCCAAAGATAAAACATTTTAGGATCCCAGTTTGCAGGGATATCAAGAAATCGCTGAGCCAGCTCCATAAGCTCAGGGTCATTATGATGGCAGGTGGCACGAAGTCTGAGCCAGTCTCTCGGAATATAAAAATCATGAGTTGTCTCAACTGTTCTTGCATAACAGATACCACAGTTTTTAAGCACCTGTACTGCTGTGTCGTCATAAGCACCGAAGGGATACGCAAAGCCTCTTATCATACCCCCAAACTGCTCTTCAAGGGCCGCTCTGTCGTCAATTATCTCCCTGGTGGCAATATTTTCGGGAAGCCCCACCAAAGCGGGATGGGTATAGCCATGAGTAGCTATCTCCCAGTCGCAGTTTTTATATACTTCAGTAACCTTTGATTTGGGCATTCTCCTATGGATAGTTCCGGGTGCCCAGGTTATATCCTCGGGAGGATAACATCCGCTGTTTAAATTAAACGTTCCTCTAATACCATATTTTTTAGCTATTTCTATAAGCTTAATATCCTGCTCGACACCGTCGTCATAGCTTAAAGTAACTGCCTTTCCCCGTCCGCCGGGAAATCTCATAATAAGGTTGGCCATATGATTAAATTCTCCTCCCAAACAAAAGTATGATATAATAATAGCGCGATTTTTACAGAATGCAAAATAACATCTTAATTGTACGGAGAAACACAAATGGCCGGAACTTTATATGTAGTTGCAACTCCCATAGGCAATTTAAACGACATGACTCCTAGAGCGGTGGAAACATTAAAAAATGTGGACCTTATCGCTGCCGAGGATACCAGAAATACTTTAAAGCTTTTAAACCACTTTGATATTCACACACCCCAGACTGCCAATCACAAATTCAACGAAAGGCAGGCCGTGGACCGACTTGTCAGGGAGCTTTTGGACGGAAAAAACATTGCCGTTGTATCCGATGCAGGTACGCCCTGTGTTAACGACCCGGGCTTCATCCTGGTGGAAGCCGCTGCCGCTGCAGGCATTGATGTAGTGGGTGTAAGCGGTGCCTGTGCTGCCGTTACCGCCATTTCCGCTTCCGGTCTCCCCTGTGACACCTTTCATTTTATGGGATTCTTTCCCCGGGAAAAGAAGGATGCTCTCAAAATAACCGATTTTATAAAAAATACAATTAAAGACTTATACATTTTCTACGAATCACCCAAGCGCATAATCGACACCATGGAAATCCTGGCATCAGAGCTTCCCGAAGCCAAAGTGGCTCTGTGCAACGACCTGACAAAAGCCCATGAAAAAATATACCGCGGCACTCCCGATCAGGTTCACGGACAGCTTTTAGCCAACCCCAACGCAGAAAAGGGCGAATATGCACTTCTTGTTTATTACGAACCCTTGGAAAAAGAAACAAACTCCGAGGCTTCCGTTTCACTTGAAGCACTTTTGGTAGATGAAATCGTAAAGACGGGCTGCACCATGAAAGAGGCCATTGCCACACTGGCCGCCCGAAAAGACATCGAAGCAGGCAAAAAAGAAATATATGCCGCTTCGCTTAATTTAAAAGAATTACTGTAACAAAAAAAGGCGGTCACCCGCCTTTTTTATATTTGATATTACAAATTAAGCCCGGTTGCTTCATCAACGCCCAGTACCACATTGAGGCACTGAACAGCTGCACCTGATGCACCCTTGCCAAGATTATCAAAACGGCTGGCAACCACAATTCTCTCCTGGTTACCGGTCACGAATATTTCAAGGCCATCCCAGCCTGAAGCTGCATCCGAGAAAAGGATATTGCCGCTTTCGGCCTCGGCACCAAAGGGATTTACCCTTATAAACTTCTCACCTTCGTAAAACTTTGCAAGATAATCTCTGATTTCTTCGGGAGTTTTGACCCCCTGAAGCATATCTGCATAAAGCGGTATCTCTACCAGCATTCCACTATAATAATCGGTTGTAAGGGGATTAAACAAAGGAGCTCTGTCAATACCGGTAACAGCCTTCATTTCTTTTAAATGCTTATGGCTCTGGGACCAGGCATAGGTTCTGGCCGATCCAAATTTCTTATCCCTGTCGGGATTTTCATATTCGGCAATCAGCTTCTTTCCACCGCCTGAGTAGCCGGAAACAGCGAAGCATGACACCGGATAATCCTTAGGCAGGATTCCGCCCTTAACAAGGGGATACACAAGGCTTATAAAGCCTGTAGCATAGCATCCGGGAACCGCAATTCTCTTTCCGTTCTTAATGGCATTTCTGTGCTCATCCGATAACTCCGGAAAGCCGTAAGCCCAGTCGGGATTGGTACGATGTGCTGTTGATGTATCAATAATAACAGTATTTTCGTTGTCGCAAAGCTCAACTGCCTCAATTGCAGCCTGATCGGGAAGGCACAGGAAGGTTACATCCGAAGCATTAATAAATTTCTTAATCTCTTCGGGGTCCTTACGAAGCTCGGGATTAATCTTCATAATCTCAATATCATCACGGCCTTCAAATCTCTCATAAATTCTAAGCCCGGTAGTTCCCTCACTGCCGTCTATAAATACTTTAGTCATTTTTATTCCTTTCCAAAATACAATTTACGTTGATAATAATACATTCAAGGCAAAAGAAACGCAAATGAATTATTGCATAAGTTTCTTTTGCCGCTGTCACTAAAGCTAATCGCAGGCTTCCTGAACAGAAATATCCCTTATATCTTCAAAGCTGATTGACTTGTTTACCACCTTCAAAATACGCGAATCCACATCAATCCTGGATATCATTCCGGTAAGTTTTAAATAGTTTTCATCTCTGACACTGTAATATACCACAGTAACAATGTCCCTGTTCTTTAAGGTCCTGAAAATCTCGTCAAGCTCATTTAGACGCTCCTCGGAAAGAGAGCTTCGCTCAACCACTATATGTTCCCTGGCTCTTAGCGCTTCCTCGTAGCCTTTTAGCGCAGCGAAGGGCATAAACTGCTTGGCCCTGTCCTCACGGTTCATTTTGGGGCGCTGTCTTGCATTTGTCATTTCTTGTGACCTCCTATCTGAGCATTTCGCTCAATGGTGGTTCCACCTTCCTCAAGATTCATACCCTTCAATATTGCGTTCTTCCCAAACTTGTTTTTTATGGAAATAACCGCCTTTTGCATGCGATTTTCCCGCTCAAGCTCAGCAGGGTCGGTAAACAGATCATACTGTCTGTAGGTCTCATCAACCACATTGTTAAATGACAGGCTAATGCGCTTAAGATTTTTCCCCCTGTAGGCTATCTTTTCGTACAGGCCGTCTACACAGGGCATAATCATACGGGCCGAGCTTGTAGCCACAGGCACGTTAACGCTTCCGGAGGCATATTCTCCTCCATGGATGCCACTGTATCCAAGATATAAACTTACATTCTCAGTAATCAGTCCTTTGTCCACCAGATCAAGGCACAGTAAGTCCACCATTTCGCGGACAATCAGCCTTCCGTCATCAAATCCGTGCTCACAGGCCAGCACCTGTCCACTTGATAAAGAATTGGCCCTTGGACGGTAATTCTTAATATCAGCCATAGTCGCAGTTTCCCGGCCCCAGGCATGGTCTATCAAGAGCTCCGCATCTATTCCCATTAAGTGATAAATCAGATCCTCATCGGCGTTGGCAAGCTCACGCATTGTCTCAATCCCGCTTTGTTTAAGACGGGCCGCAATCCCCGGTCCCACACGCCAAAAATCAGTAATGGGCCTGTGGTCCCACAACAGCTCTTTATATGATTCTTCGTCGAGAATGCCTATATGATCATCCACATGCTTGGCCCATATATCCAGGGCAATTTTGGCCAGGTACATGTTGCTTCCGATGCCGCAGGTGGAGGTAATACCAGTTTCTCTGTATATATCCGCCATAATACGCTGGCCCAGTTCTTTTGCCGTCATATTATAAAGAGACAAATACTCCGTTACATCCATGAAAACCTCATCTATGGAATAAACATGTATGTCCTCTTTTGCAATATATCTAAGATAAATAGAGTATATTTCGGCAGAAACATCTATGTATTTCTGCATTCTGGGCTCTGCCATTATATATTCAATATTTTTAGGAATTTCAAATACCCTGCATCGGCCGGGAACCCCCAATGCCTTAAGGGCAGGAGAAACAGCAAGGCATATGGTCTTCTCCGTTCTTTCGGGATCGGCCACCACAAGCTTTGCCGTAAATGGGTCCAGGCCCCTGGCCACACATTCAACCGAGGCATAAAAAGATTTCAAATCAATACAAACATAGGTTCGTGTTTTCATACCTCGATTATATAAATATATATCGATTTTTTCAAACACATATAGTAAAATAATCTTCGATTTACATTCAGTTTAAGGAGGACTCACAATGTTTTGCGATAGTTGCGGAGCATTTCTGCCGGACAATTCACTTTTCTGTTCAACCTGCGGGGCAAAGTTAGGTAACCGTATTTCAGCGGCTGCCACACCAACCGCATATGCGCCGGATTATAATTATAATTCGGACCCCTCGGTATCCCGGCCGAGTTTTCCCTCTACCCCGGTTAACTATGATCCTTCAATCTTAAATATCGCAAGGATTGCCTTAATTTGCGGGATAGTATCGATTATCCTTTCAACACTGTCATATATCATCGGGCTTTTCTTTCTGGTACGCTTTTCACTGGCATATTATTTTACGGCAATCATTCTTGATATATTGGCGTTATCTGCCGGTATTGTTGCCATTGTTCTTTCCGTTAAAGCCCGTAAATTCAGTTTTGGCGCAATAGGCACAGCCGGAATGGTATGCGGAATAATAGGAGTGGTACTGTCAGGATTCAGCCTGATGTGCTGTTCAGCATGCTACACCTGCTTCCCCTCTTATTTTTAGTAGACAATTCATCTTATTACGGAGGCCCTGTTTGTACCCCTCTATCAAATTGTTTGGAAAATTAGTCTTACCGCTTTATGGTCCGTGCTTCTTTATCGGATTCGCTCTTGCCCTGGTCATGTCATTAAAAATCACCAAAAAAGGTCTTCGCCGGGGAATATTATCCGGTATGGAAAATAATGACATTCTGTACGCATCGCTTTATGCCATAATCGGAATAGGCATTGGTGCCAAATTATTTTTCTTTTTAAGCCGCCTTCCTAAAGTCATATGTGATTTCAATTCCTACAGGCTTTTGTGGAACACCGATATACCCGGTGCCATAAATTACCTATTCGGCGGGCTGGTATTCTACGGTGGACTCCTTGGAGCTATTCTTGGTATTTGGATTTACTGCCATAGCTATAAAATATCTTTTTGGACGCTACTAGGCCCGATAACCCCTTTTATTCCTTTTGTGCATGCTTTCGGGCGAATTGGGTGCTTCCTGTCCGGATGCTGCTACGGTATTGAATATCACGGACCGCTGGCAGTTCATTTCCCCGAATCCAAGCTTGATACTACCCTGGCGCAGGTTCCCCGCTTTCCCGTACAGCTTTTGGAAGCGGCTCTCAACATATTGCTTTTTATAGTCCTGCTGTATATCTTCCAAAGAATCGTATCCAACGGAAAAATCCTTTTGGGAATTTATCTCACCTGCTACGCGATTTTTCGTTTTCTTCTGGAATTCTTAAGAGGTGATGCAGCCAGGGGACAATACGGTTTCCTTTCCACTTCTCAGATAATCAGTCTGATTCTTTTTCCCTTTGCATTATATCTGATATTAAGCAAAAAGAAGGGTGATAGTTCTAAACGCATTGATGACAAATCTATGTAATATGTTTTTTGTGAAACAGGCATATAATTTGGAAAAATTGAAAGAATTATAGGTCAAATATTATGCTTGATTTTTTTGTAAGCATATAAATCCATTAGATTATTTACATTTACACGCCAAAT
>JAZUJC010000310.1:0-5310 GCA_045642625.1 Lachnospiraceae bacterium | reverse complement strand
ATCATCTGTATCTAATGACAAATTCTTTTTTATTCGATCAACACCCATTTCTGTTGTATGTAACTTATCTAAATTATTCAGCAATTCATTAGGTTCACTCATTATCTTACCTCCACATTTCTCCAGCACTCTGTTACAACCTGATGCCTAAAAAACTATCTCTGCAATATACATCTTCATTTAGCGGCTACGCTCGCAGGGAAACTCAGTTCAGCCATATCTCTTGAGAACTGCGCGAGCGTAAAGAAAAAGGTCCAGTGGACCTTTTTTAGCGAGACGCCTTCAAGCTACGCTTGGAGAGACCTCAGGAACTGAGGTCTTGGGGACAAAAAAATCCCTCCACATAAGCGGAGGGATACTTTTGTTCCAATTATCTCTTTGAGAACTGAGGTGCACGACGAGCTTTCTTTAAACCGTACTTCTTTCTTTCCTTCATACGAGGGTCTCTGGTTAAGTAACCAGCCTTCTTAAGAACGGGTCTGAAATCGCCATCTACAGTAAGAAGTGCACGAGCGATACCATGACGGATAGCGCCTGCCTGTCCTGTAAATCCACCACCCTTAACAGTGATGATTGCATCATACTTTTCAACTGTTTCTGTAGCTGTAAGAGGCTGACGAACGATAACCTTTAAGGTTTCAAGACCAAAATATTCATCAATGCTTCTCTTGTTGATTGTAATTTCACCCTTACCAGGTACTAAATAAACACGAGCGATAGAGGACTTTCTTCTACCGGTGCCATAATACTTTGCTGCTTTTGCTTTAGCTTTAGCCATTGTCTTATTCTCCTTTCAGTCCTCTTAGAATGTTAATACTTCGGGCTTCTGAGCTTCATGCTTGTGCTCAGGTCCTGCGTATACAAAAAGCTTCTTTGCCATCTTACGACCTAAAGGTCCGTGAGGGAGCATTCCCTTTACTGCGATGGTAACAACATCTTCGGGCTTTGTAGCAAGCTTTTCACGAAGAGACATTTCTCTAACACCACCAACATAATCGGAGTGACGGAAGTAAATCTTCTGATCAAGCTTCTTACCTGTAACTGCAACCTTCTCTGCATTGATAACGATTACATAATCGCCTGTGTCAGCAGAAGGAGTATAGGTAGGTTTATTCTTTCCTCTTAATACCTTAGCAATTTCACTTGCCATACGGCCGAGGGTCATATCTGTAGCATCAACAACATACCATTTTCTTTCGATGGTATCAGGATTAGCCATAAATGTCTTCATTTCATTTCCTCCATACAAAATTCGTCTCAAAAGCAATCTGACTCATATGCCGTACCGGGGCATTGGATGGGCATACTAATCTCGTCGCACCGAAACATTATATATTAGAAAAAAGCCGTGTGTCAATAAGTAAACTTCAGATTTTTTTGAGTTTTTGCACTTTTTTGGCTTTTTATCGTCCTATTCAAGAAACTTAAAGTCCTTAAGCACAAGTCCGTGGGCCGGTGCGGTGGGACCTGCTGCCTGTCTGTCGCATTTTTCAAGGGCCTCTTCGACAAAAGAAACATCTCTTCGGCCAAGCCCAACATCAATAAGGGTGCCGGCTATAATCCTTACCATGTTGTACAAAAAGCCATGGCCCGATACCTGAATCATAACCTGGGAGCCTTCCCGGTACACCTCCACACCGGTCACATAGCGAATCGTGGTCTCTGCCGTTGTTCTGACACAGGAAAAACTCTTAAAATCATGCTCTCCCACCAGACATTTTGCCGCCTGATTCATGGATTCGATATCGAGATTCTTTTGCACATGATAATAATAATTTCTGACCATAGGCGGCATAAATTCGGCATTCCACACATTATATACATATGTTTTTTCCGTAAGCCTGTGCCTTGGATGAAAATCAGGTTCAACTTCCCTTGACCATACCACCCGTATATCATCCGGCAGTTTGGTGTTAAGGGCCGGTGCCACCTTTTCGGCCGGCATTCTGGCCTCTGTGTCATATACAGCCATTGCACTAAGGGCATGCACCCCTGCATCGGTTCTGCTGGCACCAATGACCTCTATCGGCTCGCTGTGAAGCGACGACAGTGCCTTATTAAGCTCGCCCTCTATGGTGGGCACGCCGTCCTGGTATTGCCAGCCGCAATATGCAGTTCCATCATAGGCTACACAAATAAGCACTCTTTTCATTACAGTAATATCCTAATGGTGATTATACATCCAAAATAAAGCAAAAGAATCAAATACGCCAGGGCATCGTTAGCATGGTATTTGAGAGGTTTCATTTTTGTGCGTCCCTCTCCGCCACGATAGCCCCGGGCTTCCATAGCCATTGCCAAATCATTGGCACGGCGAAATGCCGAAATAAACAGCGGCACAAGAAGCGGTATAAGGCTTTTGACCTTCTTAAATATATTGCCGGTCTCAAAATCAGCTCCGCGGGCCTTTTGAGCCTTCATAATCTTATCGGTCTCCTCGGTCAAAATAGGAATAAAACGAAGCGCAATTGACATCATCATTGCGACCTCGTGAACCGGGAATTTGATAACCTTCAAAAAGCCCATTCCCTTTTCCAAACCGTCTGTCAGGTTATTGGGCGTTGTAGTCAATGTCATCAACGACGAACCGATAATCAGGAAAATGAGTCTGATTGCCATAAATGCGGCAGCTCGTATACCTTCCCTCGTAATTGTAATCTTCCAAAAAGAAACAACCGGCTCACCGTCCACCAAAAACAGGTTGCATACTACAGACAGCAGCAAAATGACCATTATGGCCCGCATTCCCTTAAGAATGTATTTAAGCGGCACCTTTGATATTATTACTACAGCTGCCAAAAATACAACTACCGGAATATAGCCTATGAAATTGTTGGTAATAAAGAGCGAAACTATAAAAAGCAGTGTTCCCACCAGCTTCACTCTGGGGTCAAGGCGATGGATTTTGGATTCCACCGGATAATATTGACCCAATGTTATATCCCGAAGCATTTACTGATTGTCTCCACGGCTTCACTGACATTAATGACATCTGTATCAACATCGAAGCCTTCTTCTTTAAGTTTATACATGGCTCTGGTTACTTCCGGAGCACTAAGTCCAATTTTTTCCAGTTCAACATAATGCTTAAACACCTCGGAAGGCGTGTCATTATAAAGAACTTCCCCTTTATTCATTACAATAATACGGTCTGCGTAATCAGCCACATCCTCCATGGAATGACTGACCAGTACTATTGTGCAGTTTTTTTCTTTTTTAATCCGGTTCAGCATTTCAAGAATCTCGTCCCTTCCCTTAGGATCAAGACCTGCCGTAGGCTCATCAAGCACAAGAACCTCCGGCTGCATGGCCAGCACACCTGCTATTGCTACCCTGCGCTTCTGACCACCGGAAAGGTTAAACGGAGACTGGTAAAAATACTCATCTTCTATTCCCACCTGCTTTAACGCGGCATAGGCACGAAGCTCAACTTCTTTCTTATCAAGGCCCAGATTTTTGGGACCAAAGCAAACATCCGAAAAAACATCCACCTCAAAAAGTTGATGTTCAGGGTACTGAAACACTAAGCCCACTTTACTGCGGAGGTCCTTCATTTTAAGGTCTGAATCAAAAATATCCTGGCCGTTATAGTAGATTTCCCCCGAAGTAGGCTTAATCAGACCGTTTAAATGCTGCACCAGGGTAGATTTGCCGGAACCGGTATGGCCGATAAGGCCGATAAATTCGCCCTCTTCTATTACCAGATTAATATCCTTTAAGGCCTTTGTTTCCATGGGAGTGCCCGGATTATAGCTGTAATTTACATGATTTACTATTATCGACATTTCTTTAAGCTCTCCACCAATTCATCAATGGTTAATATACCGGCCGGTAACGGAAGTCCCTTTTTACGAAGCTCATAGGCCACCTCGGTAACCTGCGGAACACTCAGTCTGAGTTCTTTAAGCTTTTCAACCCTGCTGAATATTTCCCTTGGTGTTCCTTCCATTTCGATATGTCCCTTGTCCATAACATAAACCTTATCTGCATGGACAATTTCTTCCATATAGTGAGTAATAAGTATAATTGTTATACCTTCAACCTGGTTAAGCCCTCTGACTGCATTGATAACTTCTCGTCGACCAATCGGGTCAAGCATCGCTGTAGGCTCATCCAAAACAATACATTTAGGATGCATTGCAAGTACGCCCGCAATCGAAACACGCTGTTTTTGCCCTCCGGAGAGTCGGTTCGGAGAAGACTTCCGGTATTCATACATTCCAACAACCTTAAGGCTCTCTTCCACACGCTCCCAAATTTCCTCGGTGGGAACACCCATATTTTCAGGGCCAAATCCCACATCCTCTTCCACAACCTGACCAATAATCTGGTTGTCAGGATTTTGAAATACCATTCCGGCTGCATTTCGGATTTTCCAAATATTGTTATCATCCGTAGTGTCCATACCATCGACCCACACGGTTCCTTCGGTAGGATAAAGAATGGCATTCAAATGCTTTGCCAGCGTCGACTTACCTGAACCGTTATGGCCCAGAATTGCAATGAACTGCCCGGGTTCAACTTCAAGCGAAACATTATCCACCGCGGTGGTAATACCTTCCACGTTGTCGTTTTCATCCCGCCTTATATATTCAAATGTTAATTTTTCGGTTTTTACAATTTTCACTGTTATCCCCCGGAAAAATAAGGTATTATGAAAGAGCCGAAAGCTTTCATATAAGCACACAATTCAATTGATTATACTTAATAATCCAATACATTACAAGCAAAGCAGGCATAAAGGTAACAATCATGAAGGAAAAACTGCTTAATTTTTTCAACAAAATAAAGAAAGCCCTTTCACCCTACAAAAAAAATATCATTATTCCTATTTTGGAGATTCTTGGCATCATCATTATTTGTGTATTGATTGTTCATTTTATGGGTGGTCATGAAACCCTTTCGGATTATGCGAAAAAAAATCCTGATGTAGCCTATAAAACCTCCACCACCGTATCAACGGATGTTTCTCCTACAGAATAGTCGACTCATAATGTGGCACATCTCCACAGTTATTCATTTCAAAGAAGATTAATCCCCTTCAAGCCCAGTATTTACAAGGGTTTCAATGCTTTTTATCAACACGGTTTGTCCACCCTCAAAGTTGTTTTAAAAAAGATTAGCTCCTCGCAAGCCCAGGATTTACAAGGGTTTGAGAGGAGTTTCATCTACACATTTTGTCCTATAAGTCTACTTCTCTGTATATTTGAATAATAATCCACACATTATTTAAAATTCGGTTTATATTCCCATTTTTAGTATTTCGGAATACTAATTTTCCTTCTTACTATTCAATTACCACAGCCTGTG
>JAZUJC010000309.1:0-5013 GCA_045642625.1 Lachnospiraceae bacterium | reverse complement strand
CAACGATGTGCATTATACCTATGCCCAGGATGCTGAGCCCCATGATTTGCTACTGTGCCTTCAGACCGGTAAAACAGTAAAAGACGAAGATCGACTTCGCTATGAAGGCGGTCAGTACTATGTTAAAAGCGAGGACGAGATGAAATGTCTCTTCCCCTATGCTATAGAGGCGGTTGAGAATACTCAGAAAATTGCGGACCGCTGCAATGTGGAAATCGAGTTTGGCAAAACAAAGCTGCCCCATTTTGATGTTCCCGAAGGCTATGACTCCTGGACATACTTAAACAAGCTTTGCGATGACGGTCTTAAGGAAAGATATCCCGACAGGGTCGAGGAGCTTCGCCCCCGTCTTGACTATGAGCTTGGTGTTATTAAGAAAATGGGATATGTTGATTATTTCCTTATTGTTTGGGACTTTATCAATTATTCCCGTTCCGAAGGCATTCCCGTAGGCCCCGGCCGTGGTTCTGCCGCCGGAAGTATTGTTTCTTACTGTCTGCATATTACCAATATCGACCCCATCAGATACAGCCTGCTGTTTGAGCGTTTCTTAAACCCCGAGCGTGTATCCATGCCCGATATTGATATTGACTTTTGCTATGAGCGCAGGCAGGAGGTTATTGACTATGTAAGCCGCAAATACGGTTCCGAGAAGGTTGTGCAGATTGTTACCTTCGGTACCCTGGCAGCCAAGGGTGTTATCCGTGATGTGGCCAGAGTTTTGGAAATTCCTTACCAAAGGGCCGACCAGATTGCAAAAATGATCCCCACAGAGCTTAATATCACTCTTGATAAGGCTCTTACAATGAACCCGGAGCTTAAAAATCTTTACGAAACCGACGACGAGGTTAAGTATTTGATTGATATGAGCCGACGCCTTGAGGGACTGCCCAGGCATACCTCAATGCACGCAGCCGGAGTGCTTATCTGCCCTGAATCGGCCGATGAATTCGTACCCCTTCAGCGTGGTGCCGACGGCTCCATTACAACCCAGTTTGTAATGACCACCCTTGAGGAGCTTGGCCTTCTTAAAATGGACTTTCTGGGTCTTAGAACCCTTACTGTTATTAAGGATGCGCTGGATCTCATTGAAAAGACCACAGGCAAAAGAATAGATATCGACAATATCGATTACAACGACAAAAATGTACTTGATTATATAGGCTCAGGCCGTACCGAGGGTATATTCCAGCTGGAATCTGCCGGAATGAAGTCCTTCATGAAGGAGCTTAAGCCCCAGTCCCTGGAGGATATTATTGCGGGAATTTCTTTGTATCGTCCGGGCCCTATGGAATTTATACCTCAGTACATAAAGGGTAAGGAGGACGCCGAAAACGTTACCTACCTTACGCCGGAGCTGCAGCCCATCCTGGAGCCTACCTATGGATGTATAGTTTACCAGGAACAGGTTATGCAGATAGTACGTGACCTTGGCGGATATACCCTTGGCCGTTCCGACCTGGTTCGAAGGGCCATGAGTAAAAAGAAACAGCACGTTATGGAAGTTGAACGTGCCAACTTTATGTACGGAAATGCCGAAGAAAATGTTCCGGGCTGTTTGTCAAAGGGTATTCCTGAAGAGGTTTCGGGAAAGATCTACGACAACATGATGGACTTTGCAAAGTATGCCTTTAACAAGTCTCATGCAGCCTGCTATGCGGTGGTTTCACTGCAGACGGCATTCCTTAAATACTATTATCCCGTTGAGTTTATGGCATCACTGATGACCAGCTTTATCGATAATGCGGGAAAGGTATCCGAATATATTCAGGTGTGCCGCAATATGAAAATTGATATTGTGGCTCCCGATGTAAATACAGGCGAGAAGGATTTCTCGGTTATTGACGGCAAAATCGGCTATGCCCTTACCGCCATTAAAAATGTGGGCCGTCCCATTATCGAGGGTCTGGTAAAAGAAAGAAACCTAAGAGGCCCCTTTACCAACCTTACCGATTTTGTGACACGTATGGCAGATTACGATTTCAATAAGCGTGCCATGGAAAACTTCATAAAGGCCGGCTGCTTCGACTCCATGGGAGGCACCAGAAAGCAGTACATGAGCATTTATGTGCAGATAATGGACAATGTGGCATCTGACAAAAAGCACTCCATGGCGGGTCAGATGACCCTGTTTGACCTGGCAACCGAGGATACCAAGGAAGATTTTAAGGAATCGTTGCCTAATGTAGGTGAATATAACAAGGAAACAAAGCTTTCTTTTGAAAAAGAAGTGCTTGGCATATATGTATCGGGACATCCCCTGGACGAGTACAGAGGTCTCTGGGAGAAGAACATTACGGCCACTGCCGCCGATTTCTATTTAGATCCCGAAACAAATATTGTGAAAGTTGATGATGGCAAGCGTGTCACAATCGGTGGTATTATTACCGAAAAGACAGTGAAATACACCAAAACCAACAAAGCCATGGCCTTTGTGACCATTGAGGATTTGCTGGGCACCGTCGAGGTAATTGTATTCCCCAAGGACTACGAGAAGTTTGGCAGATTCCTGGTTGAGGATTCCAAGGTATTTGTTAAAGGCCGTACCAGTATAGAGGAAGATAAAAACGGCAAGCTTATTTTGGAAGATCTTACCGACTTTAGTGACATACCCAAGAAGCTTTGGATTGCCTTTGCCGACAAGGACGACTATATGGCTAAATTTGACAGCCTTAAATCGGAAATCACCGGAAGTGACGGCAAGGACAGGGTAATGATATACCTGGTAAAAGAAAGAGCCATGAAGGACTTGGGCCCTGCCATGAGCGTTAAGGCCGATTCCGTATTAATCAGCCGGTTAAAAGAACTGTTTGGCAATGACAACGTAACATTAAAGTAAATATATATACCCCAGGGTAACATACATTTTCGAATGTAAAGGAGGCCGCATATGGCAGCAAAAAAAGAAGAAAAGAAAGAAATTAAAACAATAGCAGTGCTCACCAGCGGTGGTGATGCCCCCGGAATGAATGCCGCAATCAGAGCGGTTGTTCGTAAGTCATTAAATAACGGGCTTACCGTAAAGGGAATCAAGCACGGATATTTAGGACTTCTCAATGAAGAAATCGTTGATATGGATGCTAAGTCGGTATCCGATATTATTCAGCGAGGCGGTACTATTTTGGGTACAGCCCGTTGCCCTGAATTTAAGGAAGAAGAAGTTCAGGCCAAGGCTGCGGATATCTGCAGAAAGCATGGCATCGACGGTCTTGTTGTTATCGGCGGTGACGGTTCCTACAGAGGCGCACAGGCTCTTGCAAGACACGGTATCAACACCATCGGTCTTCCCGGTACCATCGACCTGGATATTGCCTGCACCGATTACACAATAGGTTTTGACACAGCCATCAATACTGCCATGGAGGCTATTGATAAGGTAAGAGATACCTCATCATCCCATGAGAGATGCTCCATCATTGAAGTTATGGGCCGTAATGCCGCTTACATTGCTCTCTGGTGTGGTGTTGCCTGCGGTGCCGAGGATATTCTTTTGCCTGAAAAATACGACTTTAACGAGCAGGTTCTTGTAAACAATATTATTAACAACCGTAAGAAGGGTAAAAACCATCACCTCATTATCAATGCTGAAGGTATCGGTCACTCCACATCAATGGCCCGCCGTATCGAAGCAGCAACAGGTATTGAGACCCGTGCCACCATTCTTGGCTACATGCAGCGTGGCGGAAGCCCTTCATGTAAGGACAGATATTATGCTTCCGTAATGGGAGCTTATGCCGCTGATATTTTACTTCAGGGCAAGTCCATGCGTGCTGTCTGCTACAAGAACGGACAGTTCGTGGATTATGATATAGAAGAAGCACTTGCAATGGAGAAGACCATTGATTCATACCAGTATGAAATCAGTACTCTCCTTTCACGTGCAGCAAATAAGGTATGATTTCATCAACAGACAATAAACAGATAAAAAAAGTAATTTCATTATTGGAAAAGGGTAAGACCCGACGGGAAGAGGGCTTGTTTGTTGCCGAGGGCAGCAGGCTTTTGGAAGAAACTCCGGAAAGCGATATTGTGGCCGTTTATATGGCTGAAAGTTTTGAACCCGCAGGGGCATTGGCCGAAAAGCTTGAGGCTTTGAAGGCTAAAGCCGACAGTTCCTTAAGTGGTTCGGGGCAGGTGCCTTTGGTTGAAACCGTAAGCGACGCGGTATTTAAGAAAATGAGCGATACCGTTACCTCTCAGGGAATACTTGCAGTGGTTCGTACCGGACAGTACAGCCTTAAGGATATTGTTAAGCCCGGTGGCCTGTATCTGGTGCTGGAGACCTTACAGGATCCGGGGAATCTTGGCACTATTATGAGAACTGCCGAGGGAGCCGGTGTGGACGGGGTTATAATGAGCCGCGATACCGTGGACATTTACAATCCTAAAACCGTAAGAGCCACAATGGGTGCGATTTACAGACAACCCTTTGTATACGTGGACGACCTTCAGGATGCAATAGGCACGTTAAAAGAAGCAGGTATCACTTGCTATGCAGCCCACTTAAAGGGAGAGAGCCTCCATTGGGACCAGGATTACAAGCCCGGTACTGCTTTCTTTATCGGTAACGAGGGCAACGGCTTAAGCGATAAAACCGCCGGTGCGGCCGATAAGTATATTAAAATCCCTATGGGCGGTAAACTGGAGTCTTTAAATGCGGCGGTTTCGGCAGCACTTTTAAGCTACGAAGCCAGGAGGCAGAGAAGCACGGTGGCCGGAAAGGTTAAGAACGCGCTTACCTCAATTGCCCTGATTGTTTCCATTTTGCTATGGCTGGTTGCGGATACTAAAGTTGAGGCCCGAAATGCCGGCGATTTGCTGGGCGGCGAAAGCATCGGTGCCACGGTGGTATTTGATCCTAAGGCCTACAACGGTGAATCCACCGAGCGTCTTGGTATAGAGTATGAAGAGGACGAGGTTATCGAAACCTCCACTCTTGTAATGGCCAATGTAAGGCGTGCCCTTCATGTAAGAACGGCTGCGGATATTGAGTCTGAAATCGTAGGCAAGATA
>JAZUJC010000308.1:0-3602 GCA_045642625.1 Lachnospiraceae bacterium | reverse complement strand
TGCCCGGCGAAACAATTCAAATTAAAGACGGATACGTTTATATTGATGACGTTTTATACGACGAAGAAGGTGCTTTTGATAAAATAGCCGACCCGGGTATTTTGGAAAATCCGTTAACCCTGGATGAGGATCAGTTTATTGTACTTGGCGATAACAGAAACTTTTCTGAAGATTCAAGGTCAGGTAACATTGGCGTGGTCGAAAGTTCTTATATTATTGGTAAAGTGTGGTTTAAGTTGTCTGGAAACCTTGAAAAATTTGGGTTTGTCAGAAAATAAGGAAGTAGGATATATATGATAGTACAGTGGTATCCCGGACATATGAATAAAGCCCGGAAACAGATGGAAGAGGATGTTAAGCTGGTTGAGCTGGTTATTGAAATTTTGGACGCCAGATGTCCTGTTTCTTCCAGAAATCCTGAAATTGATAAAATAGCGAAAAATAAAATGCGTCTCATTCTTTTGAATAAGACTGATTTAGCCGATAAAGGATGTAGTGAGGCCTGGAAGGCTTATTTCGAACAAAAAGGTATTCCCGTCGTATTTTTAAATTCCAAGAATAAGGAGGGAATCAGGACCGTTCTTCCTAAGGTTAAGGAAGTATGCGCGGACAGGATTAAACGTAATGAAGCAAAAGGTATCAAAAATCAGGCAATAAGAGCTATGGTTGTGGGTATTCCCAATGTTGGAAAATCAACATTTATCAATGCTTTTTGCGGTCGAAATATTGCCAAAACAGGGGACAAACCCGGTGTTACAAAGGGAAAACAGTGGATTAAGGTTAATAATGAGCTTGAATTACTTGATACTCCCGGTATTTTGTGGCCTAAATTTGATGACCAGAAGGTTGGAATGCATCTTGCAATGATTGGCTCAATTAATGATGAAATTCTGGTGATTGAAGAATTGGCAGGAGATCTTTTGGTGTACCTGTATGACAATTACAAGGGTCTGATAGAAGAACGATACAAGATTTCTGATGATATTTTTGCTGAACTTGAAAATGAAGAACGTTTTGTAACAAAACAGTCTTTGATGCTTGAAAGAGTCGCTGTTACACTGGGCTGTTTGAAAAAAGGAGCCGAACCTGATTTATATAAGGCTTCAGCCAGGTTTTTAGATGATTTCAGAGGTGGGCGCATAGGTCGAATTTCTCTTGAAAGGCCCAATTAAGGAAAAAGAATATGAATCCTAAATTGAAAGAAGTTTTAAGTACAAGTTTATATTTTCTGGGTGTCATTTTAGTGTCATTTTTTATAATTAAGTTTGTGGCACAGAGAACGGAAGTAATAGGAAATTCCATGAACACCACACTGTCGGACGGTGATAATCTTATTCTTAACAAGATTTCATATCGGTTTCATGATCCTGAGCGATTTGATATTGTTGTATTTCCTTTTAGACATGAAAAAGGAAAAAATTATATTAAAAGAATAATCGGGCTTCCCGGTGAGACGGTTCATATCAACAAAGAGGGGACTATTTATATAAATGATGAACCTCTTGAGGAATCATACGGCCTTGAAGTGATTAAAAATCCGGGCAATGCCTATGAACCGATTACTCTCGGTGAGGGTGAATATTTTGTTCTTGGTGACAATCGAAACAATTCCGAAGACTCAAGATTTGATGAGGTGGGAATTGTACATCGTGAGGAAATACTTGGTAAAGTGTGGATAAGAATTTATCCCTTCAATTCTTTTGGTAAAGTTGAGAAAAAGTAATATGACTGTCTCTGAAATCAAGAAAATATTTGATGAAACTCCACTAGAATTATTGGAGTCACGAATAATCGAATATAACGATGATACCCGTCCGGGTGTTGTTAGCATTATCACAAAAGCGCAAAAGAAAATTGATGCATATAACAAAGAGGTTCTTAGAACCGAGTCATTAAAGGTTTATGAGAAAAAGTATCAGGACCTTGGTTATGTCTGTGGAATCGATGAGGTTGGAAGAGGCCCTTTGGCAGGCCCTGTTGTGACCTGTGCCGTTGTTTTGCCTAAGGATTGTAATATTTTATATCTAAACGATTCCAAGCAGCTTTCAGAGAAGAAGCGGGAGGAACTGTATGATGTAATAATGAGAGAAGCAGTTTCCGTGGGACTTGGTTTTAACGGTCCTGAAAGAATTGATGAGATTAATATTCTTCAGGCTACTTTGGAGGCAATGCGGGAGGCAGTTGGCAAGTTAAGTGTTAAACCAGCTGTTTTGTTAAATGATGCTGTAACGATTCCTGGTATAGATATTAAGCAGGTTCCTATTATTAAAGGTGATGCTAAAAGCGTTTCAATAGCTGCTGCAAGTATTGTTGCCAAAGTTACAAGAGACCGTCTTATGGTCGAATACGATAAAATATATCCTGAGTATGATTTTGCGTCCAACAAAGGATATGGAAGTGCCAAGCACATTGAGGCACTAAAGAAATACGGTAAAACCCCTATACACAGAGATTCTTTTATTACTCATTTTGTATAAATAACAGGTAAGGTCATGTCCATTTTTCCAGGTAATATTTTTACTCAGAGAACAAATGTAGATATTAATTCAAGTACAACTGCCGCTGATATTAATGCGGCTGTTTCTGATGCAAACAGAAAGACCGTTATGGAGATGCTTGACAACCTTTCCGCAGGAGATACTATTCTTGGAAAGGTATTGTCTCAGTCAGGCAAAAATCTTTCTATTCTTACCCAGCAGGGTGTAACAATCAATGCAAAAAATTCCTCTTTGGTAAATTTTGAAAAAGGAACTTCTATTTTATTTGAGGTACAAAAGGCCAACGGAAAAGATATATCTATAAGACCGTTGTATCAAAATACGTCGATTCAAAGGACTGCTGAGGTAGCCTTAAGGCAGGCCGGTATTCCCATTAATGAACGAAGTCTTGAAATGACCGGTCGAAATATGGAGTACGGCAATCCTATTGATCGTAATTCTTTAATTGAATCATATAAGGATGTAGCATTATATCCCCAGGCTAGTGTTAAAAGCATTGTGGATTTGCAGAAAATGAATATTGAAATTACGCCTGAAAATCTTAAGCAGTATCAGGCTTACATGAATATGGAAAATTCAGTAACCGATGCTTTTCATACAATATCAGACAACCTTATTGATGATCTGATGGGCAATTTTGCCAATGTAGGCGCTGAAAGTGCGACCGGTGCATTGTCAGATATTTTGGAATTGTTTGAATCAAACGGCCTTGTTAATGCAGAGACTATGACAGAAGAGTCTGTTAATGATGTGATTAATATGGCAAAAGAATCAGGCCTTAACCTGTCTAATGTGAGTAATATGATTGAGAGTGGGAAAGAAGTATCGCCACATGCTTTATTAAAGGCTGTGTTAAAAGATATTGAGAATCCTTCCCTGTTTGTTGAAGTAAAGCCTGAAACGGTGTCTGATGAGCCAAGGAGTCTTCTTAGCTTTCTTGGAAACGATGCTGCTGAACAGGTTCCGGCTTCCGAACAGGATATATCTGCTGCTTTGGCTGATTTTCTTGATAAAGCACCCTTGAAAGAGTTGGCAAAACGAGTATTTGATTCAAGATGGTCGGTTGACAGCGAAAAGCTTACCGATAAAACAGAGATTAAATCA
>JAZUJC010000307.1:0-3672 GCA_045642625.1 Lachnospiraceae bacterium | reverse complement strand
TGGCCGCCGTAAGGATTAGGTTGGCCACCATAGGGCTGAGTGCCGTAAGGATTAGGCTGAGCACCATAGGGCTGAGCACCGTAAGGATTGGGCTGTACGGGAGCCTGTCCGTAAGGCTGTTGAGGAGCCTGACCATAGGGCTGCTGAGGAGCCTGTCCGTAGGGCTGAACAGGGGGCTGGCCGTAAGGTTGCTGATTTACAGGGGCATTAACTGCCAGCAGAGCTCCGCATTTTATGCAGAACTTTGTATCGTCGGAGTTGTTTGCTCCACACTGTGGACAAATCATTGGATTATCCTCCTTTAATTGTTTATTTATTCAACACAAATTATATGGTAATTATGTTTTAAGGTCAATTGTGATTGCAAACATATTAAGCTTAAGTGATAATATTATTTACATATGAAAGAAAGAAGCGAGTTAAGTTTACAACTATATAAGTTAATGTGCGACAGGGGCTATGACAGAGGCTTTGCCGAACTGGTGTCCCGCAATCTCAATACTGATTTTACTGCCCGCCGTATGATTGGATATCTCCGTTATTATGATCACCCCTGCGACGAAGAGGTGGCCGACGAAATGCTGGCTATATTAAGTGACCGTAGCCGCATTATGCAAAAGAAAGAATGCGAAGCCTCAAATGCCAGATGGAATCAGATATTAAGGGATGGTTTCGACAATGAGGATGATACTCCCGGTGATGAATATTGGTGAAGCTTCTGAGGATGCTTCTCTAAATATTTAGTTATTCACTGCCGATAATGACTGTATAAGTGTTTTGGAGGGCTGCATTTATGAATATGCTTATATCGGGAGTTTCTGAAAAGGATGGCAAGAAGGTTGCCTATGTAAGCTTTGAAGACGGAAAAAGAATTGCCGAGGGAATTATCCCTGATTGCAATATAATAAGAAACGATGGTTTTACTGACGAAGAAGCCGAAATGCTTAAAGAATATCTTAAAGATAATCTTGAGACCATAAAGCGGGAGGCTGCGGGGATTAATCCCATTAAAGCCATGATGAAAGAATAATATGAATAAATAATTGAAAAGGCCTTTGGTTTTTATCAAACCAAAGACCTTTTCTTTTGACTCTATTTCGGGAAAAATATGAGAGACCGAAGTTATTTATGAAAAATAGTAAAGACATTCGTCGTTCATTTCTGAAAGCCTGTGATAGCCTGTGCGGGCCATAATTGTTGCCAAATCAGCGGTGAGAGCATTAAGCTTATCGGCAACACCGGTGGCTGCTTTTTCCTTTAACGGATCCATTAATGCGCGGCCGACACAAACCGCATCGGCACCAAGGGCAATGGCCTTGTAAGCATCAACACCGCTTTCAATACCGCAGTCCACGAAAATCTTCATTTTGCTGCCTACCACATCCTTTATTTCGGGAAGCACCATAATGGGAGGTACGCTGTAAGGCATAATGCCGTGATGGTGGGACACAACAATACCGGAAACACCGGCTTCCATACATTTAACCGCATCTTCGACGCTTAAAACTCCCTTGATTACAAAAGGAATATCACCGGCAGCCTTTACATAGCCTGCAATATTTTCTTTTGTCTTGGGATGCATGGGAAGACCGTTAACCTCATCATATCGGCCGTCATGTCTGAAGGCATGGTCAATATCCATACCCATTGCAAAGACACCAAGCTTCTTAGCCTTTTCAATACGCATATAAACATCATCCTCATTGGCGTGAGGCTTAATAATCCTGATGGTTGCCGCATCGGCGCTCATGATATCGTCGATTTCGTTGTCGTAGCTTTCCATTCCGCAAAAATTAAATGCATTGGCAAGCTTTGCGCCCTTTGCAAGCTCTGTCATTCCCTTGTCATGAAGGTTGTTAAGATGGGAGAGGGCAGCGGTACCGATGGGAGTGCTGAAGGTCCTGCCCCAAAGCTCAAAGCTTGTATCGGGTAAATCGGAATCTATGTAACGGGTCTTTAACAGATATCTGTCAAAAAACGCTCTTGTAATCTCGTTTGAATCTGCCGGATTGCTCATAATAATCATACATTTCACTCTCTGGCGGGGCAGCAGCCCTGCGACTTCGAAGAAATGCTTTAACCTCCCTTTTTTAGAACTATATCAATTGTATTACGCCGCAGTGCGGCTGGTATGGATTTAGTAAAAAGAAAATTGTAAAAAACTATCTTTTACATATCACGGGTCAAATCTTTAACCCATTTGTATTTTTTGTAGTGAATCATTACCCAGGGGATTTTGCCTACCTCGTCGAGGCATGTAAATGCATATACCAGCACTACAGGCCAGTTGAACACATAGGTGCCCAGCGCAGCCAAAGGAACCGCAAGCCCCCACATAACTACCGCAAGACTGTACACATCAAAAACAGTGTCACCGCCGGCGGCAAAAATACCGTTTATTATTATGGTGTTAACTACACGGCCAATCATATAAACCGCCATGACAATGATCATTCCCACCAGATATTCTTTTGCCACAGGGGTAAGCTTTATAAAGATGAGTACAATGGGAACGGAAAGCAGCATTATGCCGGTTGAGATGAAGCCCAGTATAAAGGCCATAACCGCCAGCTTGTCGCCGTAGTTTTTGCCCTGCTCAAGCTTTCCGGCACCAAGCTCGTTGCCCACTAGGATTCCACCGCCGGCGGCAAGACCGTCGCACATACAGCACACCAGGTCCCTGATGACCGCAGTAACCGAGTTGGCGGCAGCAGCGTCGGTGCCTAAATGCCCCATGAAGGAGGTGTAGGATGAAAAGCCTACTCCCCAAAGTAGGCAGGCGCCCAAAAGGGGCCACAGACATTTGAAAAAGTCCCAGGACAACAGCTTGTTTCGCTTAAACAGCGCTTTAGGGTGGAAGCTTATATATGTGGGCCTGAAAGAAATAATGATTGCCAGTGTTACCTCGATGATACGGGCAATTAATGTTGCGGTGGCGGCACCTTTAACCCCCATTGACAATCCGAAAATGAATACTCCGTTTAATACTATATTTGAGATAACCGCGCCGGAGGCTATTTTGGCCGAAGTGGCGGCATGCTCGCTGACCTTCATCATTACAAGGTAGCTTTGTGAAATGCCGGTAATGAGGTACGACCAGCCGGATATTCTAAGATAATCGGCTCCTATATTTATAAGCACAGTTTCATTGGTATATATGCGCATCAGCAGTTCCGGGCACAGCTGACAGCCCAAAAAGAAAATAACCGAAGTAGCCCCGCAAATTCTCAATGTAATACCGAAAACATCATTTAACGTTTTTTTGTCGCCCTTTCCCCAATACTGGGCGCCCAAAATGGAGGCGGCGCAAACGCCGGAGCTGATGATCATATTTTGGATAAACTGGATCTGGGTTGCCAGAGATACTGCCGACATGGAATTCTGATCAATGTTTCCAAGCATAAAAGCATCTGTTGCGGCTACCAGAGCCAGCATAAGATTCTGGAATGCCATGGGCAGGGTCAGAGCCAATAGCTTCTTTATAAATACTTTGTCGCTAAAAAGGTTTGATTTCATTTTTGGACCTCGCAGTTTACGGTGTGTCGGTTGTGATTCTTTTGCTCATTTTTCGATGAGTAGGGTGTGCTATTTTTGCACTCCCATTTCGTATATTATATGTGAGATGTGCGGTTATCAATTGTAAAAAACGGTTTAAATAATGGGAACTTATAC
>JAZUJC010000306.1:0-5404 GCA_045642625.1 Lachnospiraceae bacterium | reverse complement strand
CCTGATATCATCTACACTGGTAGAACCTTATTTGGAGCTAAGCCTCCTAAGGGACAGGAACTTGAGGATCATTATTTTGGAACAATCAAGCCTCGTGTATCAGCTTACATGAAAGAACTTGATGAGGAACTTTGGAAACTTGGTATCTTAGCTAAGACAAAGCATAACGAAGTTGCTCCAGCTCAGCATGAGCTTGCTCCAATTTTCTCTACTACAAATATTGCAACTGATCACAACCAGCTTACCATGGAGCTTATGAAGACTATCGCTTCTAAACATGGTATGGCATGTCTTCTTCATGAGAAGCCATTCGCTGGTGTAAACGGTTCGGGTAAGCATAATAACTGGTCAATTTCAACTGACACAGGAATGAACCTTCTTGAGCCAGGTGATACCCCATCACAGAATGCTCAGTTTATTCTTTTCCTTACTGCTGTAATCAAGGCAGTTGATGACTATCAGGAACTCTTAAGAGTATCTGTTGCATCTGCAGGAAATGATCACAGACTTGGCGCTAACGAGGCACCTCCAGCAATTATCTCAATGTTCCTTGGAGATGAGCTTGAGGGTGTAGTTGAGTCAATTGTAAATGGTACTGACTACCATGATAAAGAGAAGGAACTCATGTCAATTGGTGCAACAGTTCTTCCTCATATTCCACAGGATACAACTGATAGAAACCGTACTTCACCATTTGCATTTACTGGAAATAAGTTTGAGTTTAGATCTCTTGGATCAACCGCTTCAATTTCTGGACCAAACATTGTACTTAACACAATTGTTGCTGAAATTCTTGATCAGTTCGCAGAGGAACTTGAGAAAGCATCTGATTTTGATTCGGCACTTAATACTCTTGTTAAGAGAGAACTTACCGCTCATCAGAGAATTATCTTCAACGGAAACGGATATTCAGACGAGTGGGTTGAGGAAGCTAAGAAACGTGGACTTTCAAATCTTAAGTCAACTGTTGATGCACTTCCAGCATTTATCTCAGACAAGGCTATTGATGTATTTACAAAACATGAAGTATTCTCTAAGACTGAGCTTATGAGTAGATACGAGATTCTTCTCGAGAACTACTATAAGATTATCAACATTGAAGCACTTACTCTTATTTCAATGACTAAGAAAGATATCATGGCAGCTGCTTGCAAGTATGAGTACTCAATTGCTAAGACTATCAATGAGAAGTCAGCAACTGGTATTGTGGGAAGCTCAAAGGCTGAGAAGAAGAAGCTTGAGACAGCAGCTGAGCTTGTAGAACTTATGAGTGAGAGACTTGATAAACTTGAGGCTGATGTTGAAAAGGGTGCTACATTTACCGATGCATATGAGAATGCTAAGTATCACAGAGATGTAATCTTTGAGTCAATGAATTCTCTTAGAGAAGTAATTGATAAGCTTGAGGTTCTTGTACCAAGTGATATGTGGCCATATCCTACTTACGGTGAGATTCTTTACTCTGTAAAATAATCTGAATTGTAGGAATATAAAATGTGTACAAAGGGGTGCGCTAAAGGGAAACCTTAGCGTACCTCTATTTATTTAGAAAAGGAGGATGATCATTATGACAGAAGAGATTTTTGAAGTTTTAAATGGTCAAGTATTTGGCGTCTGGTTCTTAATAGGCGCAGCGTTAGTTTTTTGGATGCAGGCAGGTTTTGCTATGGTAGAGGCAGGTTTTACCAGAGCTAAAAATACCGGTAACATTATCATGAAAAACCTTATGGATTTTTGTATTGGTACTGTTATGTTCATCCTTATTGGTTTTTCACTTCTTTTAGGTGAGGACCTTGTTGGATTTATTGGAAAACCTGGATTTGATATTTTTACTGCTTATCCACAGTTCGCTGAGACTGGTATGCTTTCACAGTTCGTATTCAACTTAGTGTTCTGTGCAACTACAGCTACCATCGTTTCAGGTGCAATGGCAGAAAGAACTAAGTTCTTATCTTACTGTATCTACTCAGCAGTTATTTCAGGTCTCATTTATCCTATTGAAGCTCACTGGATTTGGGGCGGCGGCTGGTTAGCTCAGATCGGTTTCCATGATTTCGCTGGTTCCTGTGCAATTCATATGGTTGGTGGTACCTGTGCATTAATCGGTGCTAAAATGCTTGGAGCCCGTATCGGTAAGTTCAGCAAAGATGCTGAGGGAAAGATCGTTAAAGTAAATGCTATTCCCGGTCACAACATTACAGCAGGTGCACTTGGATGCTTTATTCTCTGGTTTGGATGGTACGGCTTCAACGGTGCAGCTTGTACATCGGTTGAATCTCTTGGTTCAGTATTCTTAACAACAACAGTTGCTCCCGCAATTGCAACAGTTGTATGTATGATCTTTACCTGGATTAAATATGGTAAGCCCGATGTTTCAATGTGTCTTAACGCTTCACTTGCAGGTCTTGTAGCTATTACAGCTCCCTGTGATGTTGTTGACGGTTTCGGTGCAATCATTATCGGTGTTGTTGCCGGCTTACTTGTTTGCTTCGGTGTTTGGTTCCTTGATTATGTTCTTCATATCGACGATCCCGTTGGTGCCGTAGCAGTTCACTTTATGAACGGTATCTGGGGTACAATTGCAGTTGGTTTATTTGCAACAGGAACTACTCCCGATTACGCTATTGCAGATGCAAGCGAAGTCGCAATGAAGGGTCTTTTCTATGGCGGCGGATTCAAGCTTCTCGGCATTCAGTGCTTAGGTGTTGTAACCGTTATGGCCTGGTCAGCAGTTACTATTATCGTTACATTCATTTTAATTAAGGCTATCTTCGGTCTTCGTGTTACCGAGGAAGAAGAAATTACCGGTCTTGATTCAACAGAACATGGTTTAGCTTCTGCATACGCAGGCTTCTCCATTATGGATATTTCAGAAAACACAATGGTTATCAACGAAAATACCGACCTCGGTGTATCGGAGTACAGCGAAGCTACCGTTTCTCAGAAACAGGCAGCAGTCAAGGTTGTTTCAGCTTCTACTCCCGCTACGGCAACCGGCATTTACAAGGTTGTTATTATGGCTAAGCTTTCTGCTTATGACAGACTTCGTAGAGCAATGAACGAACTTGGTGTAAGCGGTATGACAGTTACACAGGTTATGGGTTGTGGTATTCAGAAGGGTGCCGGCGAGAAATACCGTGGTGTTGAAATGGATGCCACCTTACTTCCCAAGGTTAAGGTTGAAGTGGTAATCAGCAAGATTCCTGTAGAACAGGTTATCGATGTTGCTAAGAAGACTCTTTACACAGGTCATATCGGCGATGGTAAGATTTTCGTATACGATGTAGCTAAGGTAGTAAAGGTTCGTACCGGTGAAGAGGACTTCGAAGCTCTTCAGGACGTAGAATAAAAAAATAAATATAGGACTTTACAAATCCTGTATACAGTAATACAATAATACTAATTTATTAAAGACGAACAAAGGCGTTCGAAGATGTTAGGGAAAAGCTTTCTCTTATTACCTTCGAACGCCATTTTTTTAAAAGTATTATGTTACGGCAGAAAGGATTTACCTATGTCAAGTTATACTGTAGATGAAGTATTGGAATTTGTAGAGGATAACGATGTCAAGTTTATACGCTTGGCATTTTGTGATATTTTCGGAAATCAAAAGAACATTTCTATTATGCCCCAGGAGCTTAACGAAGCTCTCAATCAGGGTATTCATTTTGATTCTTTTTTAATTCTTGGATTTGATGATCCTGTATATCAGGATTTGTATCTTAAACCCGATCCGGGAACTCTTTCGGTGCTTCCCTGGAGACCTCAGCAGGGCCGTGTAATCAGATTTTACTGCGATGTGGTTACTCCCGACGGAACCCCTTATCCCTATGATGCAAGAAAATTTCTGCAGGATACCTTGCAGGAATGTGCAAATATCGGTTTTTCCTGCCGAATTGGCTTAAAGAGTGAATTTTACTTATTTAAAACCGATGAAGAAGGCCTGCCTACCAGCGAACCCTGGGATCAGGGCGGTTATATGGACATAGCTCCTTTGGACAGAGGCGAAAACATTCGAAGAGAAATTTGCCTGTGCCTTGAGGAAATGGGAATACAGCCCAAGGAATCCCATCATGAAGCCGGCCCCGGACAGAATGAAATTGATTTTAAAACTTCAGATGCCTTGGGAACTGCTGATAACTACATTACATATAAGAATGTAGTCGGTGCAATTGCTTCCAGAAACGGTGTTTATGCTTCTTTTGCACCTAAGCCTATTAAAGGAAAAAGTGGTAACGGTCTTCATATGAAGATTTCAACCTGGAAAAACGGAGTTAACTTAGACAGCGTGGATCCTGAGTTTACCGCAAGCTTTATGGCCGGTGTATATAACAGAATGAAAGATATAACATTATTCTTAAATACTCAGGCAGAGTCCTATGAAAGATTCGGTGAAAACGAAGCGCCCAAATATATAACATGGTCGGCACAGAACCGGTCAAGACTTTTACGAGTGCCCATTGTTCACGGAAAGAGAACCTGTTTTGTGTTAAGATCACCTGACAGCGGCATTAATCCTTATCTTGCTTTTGCTATGGTTATTCAGGCGGGACTTGCAGGAATCAGGGGCAAAGAAAAACTTCCCCTTCCCCTTGACAAGGACAGCCGCCATGTAACCCAGGAGGAGCTTCAGGATAAATACGAAAAGCTTCCGGAAAGCCTTGCCGAGGCAGTGACAATCGCTAAAAACAGTGAGTTTTTACAGAACAGTGTATGCAAAGATATGGCCAATCACTTTATTGAAGTTGTGGAACAGAACAGACTTTAATTTCCCACTTTAGTGAAAGGATTGTTGGAATATGAGCAGAGCATTGATTGTGTGCGATGCTCCAAAGGGCGTAGATTTCTTTCGCGAGTTTCTTTCCAATACGGACTATACGGATTTAACCGTGGTGGACAACGGGGAAGAGGCAAAAAGAAAGATTGTGGAAAACGACTACGATATATGTCTTATAAATGCACCCATTCGGAGCGTCAGCGGAGAGCAGCTTTCAATAGATATAGCTGAAAAAAACATATGCCAGGTTCTTTTGTTTGTTAAGGCCGAGTATCAGGATGAAATAACCGAGCGCGTGGAAAATTACGGCGTAATAACCGTAGGAAAGCCTATTAACAAGCAGTTGCTTTGGGGAGCCTTAAAGCTTGCCAGGGTTGCGCAGAGGCGAATTGATATGGCTAAGCAGGAGAATCGAAAGCTTCAGTCCAAGCTTGACAGTTTAAAAACCGTTTCCAAGGCAAAATGTTTACTTATTTCATATGAAGGTATGTCAGAGGAAGAGGCTCATAAATATATAGAAAGAAAAGCGATGGATGACAGAGTTGCACGACTTGAGGTAGCTCAGTATATTATTCATCATTATGGATAGACAGAGGAAAAAGAAATGACAAAGCATGTATTTGTAAC
>JAZUJC010000305.1:0-5611 GCA_045642625.1 Lachnospiraceae bacterium | reverse complement strand
CTTCACCCTTATTTCTCTGAAACCAACCCTGTCGCTTACAGCATCGTTGCCAAGTGTAAGCTCCACATCATACAGTTTAGGATTTTCAGGACTCCAAAGCTCAGGAGTTGCTTTTATCACTGCTGCCCCTGCACCGTTCTCTATGCTTATCTCGCTGTCTATACCAAGCTCCTTAATCACAAGTGCGGCACTTCCGCTATACTGCTCGCCGGCAGTTACGGTTACCTTAATCTTGTCAAAGCAGCCATCCGGCACAAGATGCACCTTAAAATCCTTAATATATGTTACGGGAACTCTTACAAGCTCGATATCCCTGTACAGGCCTCCATAGTTAAACCAGTCTGTATTTTCGGTCGGCACCTGGGTAGGCCTTCTTGTGGCATCAACCGCCACAATAATACGATTAACAGGCTTTATGAAGTCGGTTACATCAAAGAATGCGGGAGTGGAGCCACCTCTGTGCATTCCAACATATTCACCGTTTAAGAATACCCTGCAAATATAATTGGCTGCTCCTATTCGAAGCATTACTCTCTCGCCTTCATCCTGATGGGCAAAAGAAAACTTCCTGGTAAATACCATGGTACCTTCATAAAGAAGATATTCTTTTGAAACCACATTCCAGTTGCAGGGAAGATTTATTGTAGGCCACTGGTCAAAAGAATAGTCCACGGGAAGTGAAAATCCCTGACTGTCGTAATAATTTTCGTTAAACCACTTTTGGCGAATGCAGGTATCGTACTGATCTACGGCATATTGCCAAACACCGTTTAACGACTCAGTAGCACGGCCTCCCATAAATACAGCATCCTCGTATGTAGCCTGCTTACATTCATAGGGCTGAGCATATTCCTCCATATGAATATCCGACATATAATTTTTAGGTTTATTTGACATTTCGGTGCCTCCAACACGATGATATTTAACTTATGTAAGCCACTTTGTTATTTTCCCAGTAACTTTCTTGCCGCAAGCACAAGAATAAGATAATCCGAAGAGCCGCCACCGATTACATACTCAGTCTGCTGCCACAAATAGGGGAACTCTAAAAGTTCCGGGAAATCAGGCCTTATAAGTGCGGTTCCCGATACAACACCACCCGGAATATACGACCAGTCCTGTCTGTAAGCGCAGTAAGCAACAGTAGTTGATTTGGTGCCTATACCTGATGCAAAGCTGGCTGTATTGCTGCCGGGATGACAACCCAGTACAAAGTGAAGTGAATCGTATAAATAACGGGTATCAAAAATATCCGGATATGCCTTATTTAAGAAATAGTACTGAGCTCCAAATCTCTGGATTCCCCAGCCTGCGCCCCATATGTAAGGCTTATAGGGAATTCCGTAAGGAGATTCCTTTCCCGCTTCCACCACATCGGTCTCATAATACTTTTCGTAAGCAGGGCGAAGCTTTACAAGCAGATTGGTAACTGCATTTTGAGCGGATTGGCTGCAAAGCCTTCCCATAAGCCAGCCGATTTCCCTCACATGGGAGGCAATATAACTTTCCTTATCAACCACATATTCAAGATACTCAGCCTCTCCGGTTGCGAGATAAAGTTCAACCGCAGCGCGAAGCTTTGCATTAATGGCTGCTTCTTTTGCCCTGTTCTGATTATTTGCAGGCACATCAAATTCCGGAGGGGTCACAAAAACCTCGTCAACGGAGGTAACCTCATAAAGGGATTTTGCAATAGCAATACACTCATCACTCAATGAATCGTTAAAGCCCTTAAGCGCTGTGTGCGCAGCTGCAAGCTGAGAAGCAACGGTAAGCTCTCTGGGGGGATTGTCCTCAGTGAACACCATTCTGTCGTCGTCACTTTCCACACCGTCTGTCATTGCGGAAGGATCACCCAAAAGAACGTACTGACGAAGGTCTCTGCAGATTATTCCCCTTGCAAGGCGACCAAGGGCTCTGTAAGGAGTAACAACTGCCAAAATACCGTGCTCGAGCTGTTCAAGAATATCATTTCTTCCGTCAGGCTGGTGAATCTCAACCACATGCTTTTCCTGATCAACCGTGTTGTAATCCATATATGCGCCAAACTCAGTTGCTGCCAGGGCCAGATTATAGCTGTCGGTAGCCTGAGACTCAATTCGAAGGTCAAAGTCACCCGCATCATGCCATCCGCCACAATTTACACCGTGAACTCTGTCACCGGGCTTGTGTTTGCAAAGTGTACTTCCATACTGCGGATAGCCGTCAAAATTCTGGAGATTGGTGGGTGCCATCACACCGTCGTCCATATGACAGGTGTCATGCCATACTCTGTACTTTTCGTTTACACGCATATGGCACATCTGAATAGGCAGGAAATATTCCAATACAGGCTGCCATACACCCCTCTCATAAATTTCCTCGGAAATCTTAAATACCGATGATTCCGAAGCTCCGTATACGACCTTATATATGCCTTCTTCTTTAATGTCAGAAAAATCAAACTGCAAATATCTGTATCTTAAAAACAGTCCAAACTCCTTTAATGAAAGGTCCTTTACTTTTCGGAAACCGTCTTTTGTCAGCTTATGTAAACTTGCATTTGTAAGCTTACTGTCCTTTTTATCCAGTTCCACAACGGCAATCTTGGGCTGATTGGGATGATAACCAACCTGTGAAATCTGTACAACAGGCTTTGAAACAAATCCCTCCACCGAATTAGGCTTTATGGTCCAACGGATTACTCCCTCGGTTTCCCCTGCAGGAATTTCACTGCTTAGTACAAACCAGCCGTTGTTGTGGTTCATTCTTCCGTCGTAAAGTTTAAGTTCATTCTTTTGACTTTCCACCGTAAATCTGAGGTAATCATCATCAGGGCAAACAGTAAAGCAGTGACCCGTCGCGTAGGGCATGGCAATAATATCGTCGGCAATAATAGGGTTATAGCCCTTATCCCTGCTGACAGGAAACATTTTAAGCTCAGGATGCTCCGCATAATTTCCGGTGTGCTCAAAATTGGACTTTTGACTCATGGTAGGGCCATTGGCCTGGCGGGGAAATACCCCCGCTTCAGCATCCATTAAATAGGGCTTATCAAACAGAATACCCGGGAAAAGCTCCAGGTTAAAGCTAAGCTTTCCGGCAAATTCTTCTTTTACCGGCCTGTCCATATCTACAGTAACTTCTATGGCATCTCCTACAGCCTTAACCGAAACATCATAGTTAAATTCAAAATCGGGATAGAGCATGGGATTAAATCCCTTTTTGTGCCTGGACTCATCCGGGAAAGCCAGAGAAGTAACAATTTCCATTCCCTCTTCTTTTACCGCTCTCTCCTTTTTACGGGGAACAGGCTGCCACTGACCGGGAGTCTGCTCAAATCTGATATCACCGTTTGTGGCTATACGTTTACCATGCATAATCAGGCTCACACCCGACTGGTGACCTTCCGGATAGTAATCCGAAAAAGCCATAACGTTTACACCACCGTTTACAAGGTATTCTTTTGTTTCATCAAAAATGAATGCCATAATAGTTCTCCTTTGTAATCCCTCAAACAATCATTCCGGAGCTAAACATATATCTGAACTGCCCCATCGATGATTTATAAGATAATCTTATTAAATAAGCTGTCGGGAAAATTGGATAAAACAACGTAAAAAATGTAGGAAAAATCTATTTTGTCGCAAATCACATTTATTAAATGCCTATGTAATAAAACAAAAACAAGCCGTCATCTTTCAAACGAAAAAGAAAACGGCTCGTTGTATTTTTCTATTCTATGTCTTTTGCTTGTACGGTACTCGGGCACTGGGTACCACCTCCGATGCCGGAGTAGTATGAATTGCCTGATCGTCAAAAAAGATATGAGCGCCGAAGGCTTCCAGCACATCCCTCTTTGATATTCCACCCAGGAAAAATGCCTCGTCGATACGCACATTCCATGCTCTTAAAGTGCGAATAACCCTTTCGTGGGCCGGAGCACTCCGAGCAGTAACCAGTGCGGTGCGAATGGGAGTTTCTTCGGGAGGGAATTCCTTTTGCAGGTCGGATATTGTTTTTAAGAACTTTGCAAAAGGACCCTGCGGTAAAGGTTTGTCCGCATTCTTTTTTTCATTTTCCTCAAAGGCTTCAAGCCCTTCAGCCTGATAAATCATTTCCGATTCATCCGTAAAGAGAACAGCGTCACCATCAAATGCAATTCGAATCTGCTTAAGAACATCATTAACATCGTATTCACTGCCCACATCGGTACAAATGATACCTGCCGCAATTCCCGAATTGATTGCACACTGCACATCATCCTCATAGGCCGAAAGAAACAAATCGGTTTTAAATGCGCTTAAATAAGGTGCAAGGCTGCCGCCGCTGGCCAAAACTGCCCTGGTAATATTTAGTCCATAATATTCAATTGAATTAAATACCCTAAGAGAAGTATCTGCACTGTTTCTTGACATTACGATTACTTCTACACGACCGTTCTGCCCTTTCAGAGTATTAATATTTAATAACGCTTTTATAAGCTTAAAGCCCGGTCCCGGCTTTAATATTTCATTTTCGTGCTCCACCTGATACTTGCAGTAAGCGTCCACACCTTCCCGCTCAAATATCTCATTTTCCAAAGATAAATCGAACAGGGCTCTTGATGACACACCTACCACCAAACGATTTTCAAGACTGTAAGGCATAATACCCTCCTTTAACGGAATCTGTCGGTTTCATACTTCCTGTTTAATTCGAGTGCACCAAGAAAATCGTTGTATCTGCGAACTACATCGCCATCCTTGATTTCAATATCAAGCGACATAGCCATTGAATCAATCATAGGATTGGTAATACGCGCTTCAAGCCTTTTAAGAACTCCTATACGCTCTTCAAAGGTTTCAGCAGCAAGAAATTCAAGAACTCCGGGATCAACAGCCATTTCTTCTTTTTCAAAACGGTACTGCTGGGTTACATCTGGATACTTGGCGTGGTCAACCTCACTCATAAACATATCAAGGGGGCGAACATATATTGCTCCGTCTCCGTATAAAGCTCTGTAAACAACCATCTGCTCTCTTGTCTCTGAGTGTGTTGCAATGGCAACTATCTGATAATTATTACCCTTAAAGTGTCTGTAAATTTCAAATTCCTGGGGGATGGGTCTCATTGTTTTACCTCACATCTAAGTGGATATTCCACATCATTTATTCGAATATGAGATTAACTGTCGCACAAGCCACGTCAGGCTTTAAACTGTTAAGCTCACGAATCATTTCCTCAGAGTTTACGGCTCCTGTATGAATTTTTAAGGAGTATTCGATATTAATTCCGTCCTGACTGACCTTTGTGAGCATTACCCCTGCGTTGGGCATATAATACTCGGCAAGAACAGCCTTAACTTCGTGCAGATATTCGGCCTCAGCCTCTTTGGAACTTTCGGAAAAGAAAGTCTTGTTCTTTCCGGTTGCATTCACCGAAAAAATACTGCAAATAAAAACAATTACTAATACTGCCAAAAAAATGTTAGCCAATGATACTCTTTTCATTTACCCATCCTCCTACGGTAAACCTGCTGTATGGCTGATAAAAAGCCAATACGCGTTGATACATGATTTTCTGTGCGGTTCTGATGGGATAAATATAATATTGTTTTAGTACGTTTTATTGTACTTTGATATTGTTTGAC
>JAZUJC010000304.1:0-8640 GCA_045642625.1 Lachnospiraceae bacterium | reverse complement strand
AGTCCAATAAATCGCAACAAAAAAAGACCCCTCCGGATTAATCCGAAGGGGTGATATTCTATAAGGTAAAAATTACTTTAAAGTAACCTTTGCGCCAGCTTCTTCAAGCTGCTTCTTTAAAGCTTCTGCTTCAGCCTTAGCAGCTGCTTCCTTGATTACCTTGGGAGCTGCTTCTACAGCGTCCTTAGCTTCCTTTAAGCCAAGACCGGTAGCTTCACGAACGATCTTAATGATCTGAACCTTGTTAGGTCCGATTTCGGTAAGTTCTACATCGAAATCAGTCTTTTCTTCTGCGGGAGCTGCGTCAGCTGCTGCTGCTGCAACTACAACGCCTGCTGCTGCGGATACACCGAATTCTTCTTCGCAAGCCTTTACTAAGTCATTTAATTCCATAACGGTTAACTCTTTGATTGCATCAATGAGTTCCTGAGCTGTTAATTTAGCCATTTTAATTTCCTCCATAATAATAAATTAGTTACATTTGAAGCTTATGCTTCTTCTTATGCTTCTTCTGCAGGTGCTTCTGCGGGAGCTTCTTCAGCAGCAGGTGCTTCTTCCTTTACAGGAGCTTCACATGCGCCGGCGCCACCTTTCTCAGCAAGCTGATTCATAACACGAGCGAAGTTTGTAATAGGAGACTGTAAGCTTCCAAGTAACTTGGAGATTAACTCGTCTCTTGAAGGGATCTGAGCTACTGCTTCGATACCCTTTGCGTCGTAAACGTTTCCTTCTACAACGCCACCCTTTACTTCGAGGTTGGGTGCAGTCTTAGCGAACTTAGAGATTACTCTGGCAGGTGCTGTTGCGTCATCTTTAGAGATTGCAATAGCTGTAGGTCCTTCTAAGTATTCTGCAATACCTTCGAATTCGGTTCCCTTAATTGCGAAATTGATGAAAGTGTTCTTGTATACCTTGTAGGTTACACCAGCTTCACGTAAAGAACGACGAAGAACAGTATCCTGCTCAACGGTAAGTCCTCTGTAGTCAACAACTACAACTGACTGAGCGTCCTTAATGTTTTCAGAGATTTCTGCAACGATGGGGGCTTTTAATTCAACTTTAGCCATTTTATTACCTCCTTATAGAATATGCCGAACAGGAGATTTTTATAGTAAAAAACCCTCTGTCCAAAGACAGAGGGTAGCAAATACTTAAATACTCACTGGTTCCTCGGTAGGCGCTTTTCCTTACGACGGTTAACCGTCACCTACTGTCTTCGGCCTTGTATAAATTAACACAATGAATTCATCATGTCAACTATCTATTTTGTCAGCGCTTAAAATTAGTACTTAGCAACGCTCATACGAACGCCGGGTCCCATAGTAGAAGTAAGTGTAAGGGACTTGATGTACTGACCCTTTAATGCTGAAGGCTTAGCCTTAACGATTGCATCCATAATAGCCTGAAGGTTCTCGCCAAGCTGAGCTTCGGTGAAGGAAGCCTTACCTACGGGAACATGGATAATATTGGATTTATCAAGACGGTATTCAATCTTACCTGCCTTAATATCGTTGATAGCCTTGGTAACGTCCATTGTTACGGTACCAGCCTTAGGGTTGGGCATTAAGCCCTTAGGTCCTAAAACCTTACCTAAACGACCAACAACACCCATCATATCAGGTGTAGCAACAACAACATCGAAATCTAACCAACCGTCGTTCTGAATCTTAGGAATAAGATCTTCAGCTCCAACGTAATCAGCTCCTGCTGCTTCAGCTTCATCAGCCTTAGGTCCTTTAGCGAATACTAATACTTTAACAGTCTTACCTGTTCCGTTAGGAAGTACAACAGCGCCACGAATCTGCTGTTCAGCATGACGGCCATCGCAACCTGTACGAACGTGTAATTCAACTGTTTCATCAAACTTAGCTGTAGCTGTCTTCTTAACTAATGCTACTGCTTCATCTGCTTCATAGTATGAAGCGCGATCTACTAACTTCGCAGCTTCAACATATTTCTTTCCGTGTTTCATTTTTAATCCTCCTAATGTGGTTAACGCCTTAGCGTGGCATTCCGCCAACGGTAGTCTACCTACCTCCCACTTGTGCAATTGTTATTAGTCAGCTACTGTGATACCCATACTTCTTGCAGTACCGGCGATCATGCTCATTGCAGCTTCAATAGATGCTGCATTTAAGTCTTTCATCTTCATTTCAGCGATTTCCTGAATCTGAGCCTTTGTTACTGAAGCAACCTTTGTCTTGTTAGGAACACCTGAACCAGACTTAATGTTGGCAGCCTTCTTTAATAAAACTGCTGCAGGGGGAGTCTTAGTTACGAAACTAAAGCTTCTATCTGCATAAACTGTAATAACAACGGGAACAATTGTGTCGCCCATTTCTGCAGTTCTTGCGTTAAACTGCTTGGTAAATTCAACGATGTTTACACCGTGCTGACCAAGCGCAGGTCCTACGGGAGGAGCGGGTGTTGCTTTTCCTGCAGGAATCTGTAACTTAATGTATCCTTCAACTTTTTTTGCCATGATGGCACCTCCTAAAAAAAATGTGGTAAGGCGTACCCTTTATCGGCACCGCCGGGGTACTCCCACGTCATGAGACATATATCTGAAGGCCTAAGCCTCAAATATCAAAATTAATTCATTGCACGAACTTCAGCGAAACTAATTTCAACAGGAGTTTCACGTCCAAACAGTTCTACATTGATTGTAGCGGTCTGCTTGCTGTAGTCCATACGTGTAACAACGCCGACGGTATCTTTCCAAACACCTGCAACAACAGCGATTGTGTCGCCTTCTTTGAAGTCGGCTGTAACATTTTCCATACGAATACCGAGAGATTTCATCTCAGCTTCGGTAAGGGGAACGGGCTTGCTTCCGGGGCCTACAAAACCTGTAACACCACGAGTGTTACGAACAACATACCAGGTATCATCGTTCATAACCATCTTTACAAGCACATATCCGGGGAACAGCTTCTTCTGAGAAGTCTTTCTAACACCGTCCTTAACCTCAACAACATCTGTTAAAGGCACGCGAACTTCTAAAATATCTTCTTCAAGATGACGGTTTGCAACGGTCTTTTCGATGTTAGCCTTCACCTTATTTTCATATCCGGAATAGGTATGCGCTACATACCATTTTGCTTCTGCCATGTCGCTCCACCTCTCTATTTTATAATAAAATTAACTCCCGTTTGGAAAAGCAAATCAAAAATAGCCACTAAACCGCCCAAAACAACAGCAATTACGGTAACTGCAACGGACTGTCTGAAAACAGACTCCTTTGAAGGCCATACTATTTTCTTAAACTCTGCAGAAACAGTCTTGAAAAATCCGGGTTTTTTCTCTTTGGAATCAGCCATGATTATCTCCTTATTTCTCAATCAGAATTATTTGGTTTCTTTATGCATTGTGTGACGCTTGCAGAATCTGCAGTACTTCTTGGTTTCCATACGATCGGGATGGTTCTTCTTTTCCTTGGTAGTATTGTAGTTTCTCTGCTTGCACTCTGTACATGCTAATGTAATCTTTGTACGCATTAACTTCACCTCCGCGTAATAATATCAATATTAAAAAACGCAACAAAAAAAGAGCCTTTTGCTCTTTGCCTAGTTAATATAACACGGCGAGCATACTTCGTCAACAAATATTTAAAAAGATTTTTCTTTTACCAGCTTCTTAAATATATTTAAATAAGAATACTTAAACTCTATATCATGTTCACCGGCCTCGGCGTATATTGCGCAAAGACCATAATCCACGCTTATAATATCCGTTTCCACACCATCCACGTAAGCTTTAAAGCCCGAATCATACGGAACGGCAAAAAGAATCAGATTATCTCTGTCCATTTCAATATGAGCGTTAAATCCACGCTTGGTGGTTTCAAAACTGTCGCAGGCACCTTCACGACGCTCATCGCATTCAGAAGCAAATATACTTAATGGAATATTCTTAAGCTCATCAACCTCACTAAGCAGATATCCGTATTTTTGAGCCGTCTCATCATTAAGGATAAGTGTTTTCATCAGTGCACGATCCAATGTAGCCGTAGAAGCTTTGCTGGCCTCGTAATTTTCCTCGGTAATATATTCGTCAAATACAATTCCCATGGGAACGAAATAGTTATTCTCATATATTTCAAAACCGTTTGTTTCGCCAAGAAGCGTAAACAGGTTCAATTCATCCTTATCCTCCACGCGACCGATGCGCTCTATGGGAGTCTTTGTTTCAACCAGCAGGTATCTGCCGCAAAGAACGGTTCTGGCACCTCCCCTTGTGACGCCCAGTTTGGAGGTAACCTTACGGGTAAGGCCCTGGCCTTTATAAAAATCTATGGTCGATGAAGGAACGGTACTGATAAATGCAGTAATCGAAGGTCTGTTCCAAATCATCGGATAATTGTAAACGTCCTGCTCTGTTTCAATTCGACACCACACATCTTCATTGGGAAGTACGGTAGCCTCACGCCCCTTGATTCCCTGTTCAATAAAGCTACTTTTCCTGTCCATATCAATAAGAAACTCACCTGTTACAAACATGGTTGCATGGGTCACAAAACAACCCACCAGTACAAATGCGGTAATCAGCCTCATACGCTTTAACCTGGGGATAACCAGTATAAGTACAAAGAAAAGGCAGGTCATAATAATAGAAAATACCAGTTCGCTAAGCAGCTGCTCAGGACTTTTTATTGCTCCGAGAATTGTTCTTTTGCCATCGCTGTCCACTGCAGGCAAAACAGCACATACGCAAAAGAAAATAACAGAAATCGCCACCGCCAGATTGCCCTTTGCCAGCGAGCTTCTGACTTCACGATTTCCGGGTGCGCATTCAAGCACTCTGGCGCTCATAAGGCTCATAACAAGAATCGGCATAAAATACCATCTTGCATAATATTCGGAATTCATTGCCGAAAACAAAGCATTCAATCCGGGAATGACAGCAAAAATCGCAGAGGTTACCATCACACGCTTAGGCCATTTGTCACCGATGGAAAGGTCTTTCTTCTTATATAATATGAAGTAAGCGATAACTGCACCCAAAGACACAAGGGGCAGATAGGCTCCGACACCGGAAACACGGCTGTAGGAAGCATTAAACATGGAATTAAGCCCCGACAAATCAGGAAGCAGCATTACGTTTTTAATGATTCCCATAAGCATAACAGGCTCATCGTAGGCAACAAGCGAATTACCGAGAAGTGTATCCGACAGCCTCGAATTGCCCACGGTATAGGCCACCGCCGGCACCAGATACCAAAGTGCACATATTACCCCAAGGCCACCACACACAATAGCCCGTAACAGCTTTTTAAAGCTAAAATGCCTGCAAAAGAAATAAATAACAATAAATACTACCTCTCCAACAAAGAAATAGTAATTTAAAATCGCCATAAAGGCAGTCATAAAGATAAAGGCCGCCCTCTTCTTTTCTTCCATCATACGATCAAACAAAAGAAGCCATAGAGGAAAGAAGGCCATTACATCGTGAAAATGATTATATACAAGAACCGCTCCCGAATAGCCTGAAAAGGCATAGAGAAGAGCTCCGATATATGCTCCGGTGTCGGATTTTGTGTTTCGGCGAAGCCACAAAAAAGCCGATAAAGCCATAACGCCATACTTTACTGCATTTATCCAGGGCATAAGATACACCACGGTATCACTTCCAAAGGGCAGTGTCAGCCAAAAGAAGGGACTACCCAATATATAAAAGGAGTAACAGCCCAAAACACTTCCACCAAGATCCGTTCCCCAGTCATACCAGATATTACCGCTTCTGATCACATCATGAAGGTGCACATAGAAAGGTATCTGCTGAACATTAAAATCACCGTAATAAATCCAGATGCCTTTATTCTTTATTAAATAAGGAATAATTGTGACCGCAAAGATCAAAAAAGCTGTTCCAAAGGCCGCCAGGGGCGCAAGCTTATACCTGCGGTGCACAGAGTTTGAAGCAACAGCAGCGCTTTCCTCGCTTTCAGAGTTCGAAACTGCCACAGTAGTTTCTTCGGACACAGAGTTTGATTTTTCTTCGGCACTTTCTTTGATTGTAGGAGCCGAATTTTCCACAACCCTCTCTTCAGCTGCAATATTCATTTTTTCTTCATTAATATTTAAGCCTTCCATGCGGATTATTCTACATCATTTAATAGTCTTTTACCACCCTATATGATAATATGTATCTCATGAAAACATTCAAGCGAATACTCAGATTCCTGCCCATGGTTATTATGATGGTAGTCATCTTCTGCTTCTCACAAATGAAGGGCGATGACTCCGGAGAAACCAGCGGAAAGTTATTGACCGAAATACTCAAATTAGTCAAAAGCATACAAAACAAGGATTTATCGCAGTCCACAATCGACAGCATTCATTTTTTCATCCGAAAAGCAGCCCACTTTACCGAATACGCAATATTCGGCTGGAGCACCATTTATGCTTTGACCGGATTGGTTAAAAACAAATGGGCGGCCTGCATTTTCTCCGAAGCCTTCGTTTTCGTCTATGCCATAAGCGACGAAATACACCAGTATCTGGTACCCGGCCGTTATATGTCGGCAATGGATGTGGGAATCGACTCATTGGGAGCATTGTTCGGAATATGGATCTTTGTTCTTTTTCATAGAAATAAGAAGAAAAAGAAACAATCCAAAGAGCAACAATCCGTCACAAGATAGTTTGAGACAAAAAAGAAACATTATTAAAAACAAAAAGCTGCGAGCGGACATTTCCGTTTCGCAGCTTTTTAACAATAACTATTGAACATCATTCCCGTATATGCACTGGTTACATAAGGAGATGCAAAATTATGACCGGGATTCTTATATGCCACAATTGTCTTGTCGGCATAATTCATAGGATTAAGGCTTACCTGATTAGCTTTTCTGAGCATCGACGATGCAAAAGACTTAAGAGAGTCAAAACTGTCTTTTAACTCGCCGCTGGCGGCTGCCGCCCTAAGCTTGTCGGTATCAAGCGAAATCCTGCCGTTTTCGTTAAGAGTAATTCCCAAGTTCTCAAGCTCTTCGGACTGAAGAGATGCAAGGGAACCCATTTCCCTAACCAGCCTGTCACTCTTCGGATGATCCTTGGAGTAGGCATCTGCCTTATCCACAAAGGAATTATAACCATCCATAAGCTTTGTAATATTATTTGCCAGTGACTCAATATCAGGCTTAACGCTGATGTTTGCAGAATCCTCATCAGATGAGCTGATACCGTTTAAGTGGATTTCATAAGTCTTTTGAACTGTAAATATATTACCTGAAGCGCTCCTGGGTTCACCGTTAATCAAAAACTCAGCATTTGATGACTCATTAATAATATTATCAAGGCCAAAGAAATCAACGCTACCTGAAGTCTTACTGGTATTGTTATCAGAAACGCTGAACATATGAGCTCCGGATTGAGCCGCGCCGGTATTGTTGGACTCGATCTTAAGAGCGCTGTTACCGCTTCCGTCTTCCAAAACCTCGGCATTCAAGCCAATACCGGCATTGTTAATCAGTCGTGACAGCTTTTGCTGAATGCTTAAGTTGTTGTCCGAATCATAAACATTATACTGGAACTCGTAATTTAATCCGTTTATTCCTATGTCAAAAGAATATGTATCCACGGGAAGTGACAATTCACCCGAAGGAACCATCTTACCGATATTAGTCTGAGGTGTAGCCAGTTTATTTACTGTAAGGTCAAAAGAAGGAGCTTTGTCGGCATCTTCATTTTCACCGATATAAAAAGCTTCAGCCAAAGCATCATTTGAGGAATGTGCTGTCTTTTGGTTAAGCAGCTGTTCATCTTCCAGACCACCAAGTGAAGCTATTGTATTTCTAAAGTTTCTGGCGTTTTCTTTAAGCCCAACCGCATACTCTTTCGTTGCCTGAGAAGTATCAACAATGAAAAGCGGAGCCTCTTTATTCATTTTTACAATGGAATTGTAAACCCCACGCAGTTCACTACGTTTGTGGGTATCGAACTTAGTATCCGTCTTAGGCGCATACGTAGTCAGATAATAATTATAGACATGATTAATGACGTTATTATTTGCCATGAGCTCCTCCTTTCTTCCTTGATAGGCTATACAGGAATCCTTTCCTGCCGTGAAATCCATTCACTTATTAGCTCGGCTTATAGATATACGAAGATATACTATCCTACTTTTATGCCTTTACTTTAGCACATCCGTTTTCAAATAGCAATAGCGCTGTTTCATTTTTATAAAGAAAAATATCGTCCCTGCCGACAGCCCGTTTTCAAGGTTTTATCAGCTGGAACGATATTTTATTTCTACCTTATTACAACACTGGTTTGACCGTTAATTGTAAGCACTGTTCCATCCAGGGTAGCCATGGGCTTTTCTTCTGCATGTAAATCATCGGGGTCCACATACTTAACACCAATCATATCCGTAATAACTAAATCGGGAGCATTTATATAAACCGATAAATCTATCGTCGCACTGCTGCCGCCGGTATTATGAAGCACATACACGGTTTTTCCGTCGTAAGTTGAAGAAAAACCGCCCACCTTAGTGTCCTTAAATTCAATTGCCTTATACTCACCGAGTGCAATCTCCGGGTTAGCCTTCCTTATCATAATAAGCTTCTTATAATAGTTATATAAACTGTCTGCGTTGCCATACTGGTCAATCACGGTACCATTAATCTGCTTGCTG
>JAZUJC010000303.1:0-5904 GCA_045642625.1 Lachnospiraceae bacterium | reverse complement strand
AGGAAACGCATAATGATGAGCTCCTTGATATAGCTATTTATGTTAAGTTTATTTGGGCTATATCGGGAATTCTTAAACTTCACGAAGAGGAGGCTTCGATTGTATATGATTCCAAATTTGGAAGAGTGTATAATGGTGAGTCTTCTGAGTACATTGGCGTAGATGCTGATACGGAAATTTTTAGCTATACAGATCTATGTCAAAACCCATTAGTCGATTTTCTAATGGGGTATTTCAATAGTAGCGATAATTGGGAAATGACCCTTTGTCCGGTTTACCTAGACACATCTATCTTGGAAGATAATCCTTTAGAGATTGAGGTGGTGAAAAAATGGAATCCGACAAAAGATGATGAGTTTCCTGAAAAGCTATTAATTGAAATGCCCGAGGTAGCAGAGTATTTAACAAGCGGAGAGGATTATATGAACTCTTCTTTAATTCTTTCTTCAAAGCTATTACCTAAGTATCTTACCTGGGTTAAGGGTTTTGAAAACAAAGAAGAAATAAAGGAAGAAAAAGAACTTATAGACGATGCCTTATCTGTTTTAGATAAGTTCCTTCCTTGTATTGACTTCGCTAAATTTACTACCTCATCGGGTTTATATTTTGTCTATATAGACAGTGAAGAATATTACTCATGTGCGGGTAATTCTTCTATTGCCCTTTGGCCAGATATAGCCCTTACAGGAAAGATAATTGACGATACAATAGTAAAGCTTAATAAAAGGTACCATTTTTATTAAGCTAGAAAGGAGAAAATAAAATATGGATACTGATAAAATATTAAAAATGGTATCCGAGAAAGCTGACAGCTATTCCGGAGATACGTTGCTTATAGATAAGCTATTGTATCTAATCGTAAATAGGCTAGGGCTTACCGATAAGGAAGAAAACTTTTGCTGCTATCTTGAAAAAGACGGTACTATGAATAATACCTCTTTGGATGGAGCTACTTACAGAAGTTTTTCGTCCGTACACGGCCTAATAAAGGCTATAGGTACTGGTGGCTATGTGACAGGGCCTAATGATTGGTATGAGTTAAACCAATCAGGTGCCTTTACTTGGGACGTGGAGGATTTCCAATCAGCATTCGATACTTGTTATCATATCGTTAATTATGATGTTAATGAGATATCGGATGACCCCGAAGAGTGTTTTAACCTCTTCTTTGAAAATCCTGATCAGTTAATGCAAGATAACGTGTACAACGAATACATTGCATATACTGAAGATGAGGAATTATCAGAAGAAGAGATATTAGAACACGTAAAGGGAAATATTGCAGGTGGTTGGGTTATATACGCCACATTAAGCAATATTCCTATTGGTAATAAATGGGAGGAGCGATGTCGAGTCGATTATTATCAAGACATAATCGATGATTTAAAAGACTCGACTTATACCGCCGTAAGGGAAGAAGATGCTAATTTCTTTCTTCCTGTTCAGATAATTACTTGTTTCGGTGGGTTAACCGACGAGGGTGGTGCTCCACCTATTTGTCGGTACTTTGCCGAAGATAGTATTGATTTAAGAAAGATAGCAGTTTTGAAAAAGGAAAACCCTCTTTTAACAGAAGAGTTAGATAGGCTTTATGAAGATATAACAAAGCCTATTACATTAGATGTTGAGAGAGTGGAGGATTTTTCATTACTTACTGTTCTTAAAGAAATGGCTTACGGCAAGCCATTTTATTACCAGGAAATTGGCTCTGATGGTATATTAAGATTTGCTTATTTCGGCTTTGAAGCTGATTACATAGTAAGTAATCCTTTATATCTAAGAGCTGTAAAGCGATTTAAAGAACTTTCTAATTAAGGGGTTCTAAAAATCGCTGGAAGTTGTTATAATCCTTAAATAAGGAATTGCCTATCGAGTTTAACTCGGTAGGCAATTTTTTATTACAAAAAATCTCTTGCTTTTTTAAAAAGAATGGTGTAGTATAATCTTAACTTTTATTTATTTACGCTTTTTGAAGGTTTAAATGTTGCTGGATGACGGCGTGTGTGAATAAAAGGAGAATAATATTAATTTTTGTTTTTTAAGCAATCCAAAGTGGGTTGCTTTTTTTGTTACCTAAAATGCCAATTAGGTTAATCAAAAATGTTTAAGCCTTGTAAGGCTAGAAAGGAGAATAATAACATGGCAAATTTCAATCTGGTTGTCCTTGAGGGCAACACAACAAAGGAACTCACAGTTACAGTCTCTACAGGTGAAAAGCCTGTATGGTTCGTTAAGGGAACCATAGCGGTTAATCGCCGAAAGCTCCCTAACGAGGAAGTTGCGAAGTGCGACTTCCATGAGTTCTCAGTGAAGTTTTTCCATGACCCGGTGAACTTTACAGCTCATTGTCCAAAGGGTACCAACATTCGTATTGTTGGAGAGCTCTGGAACAATAAATACGAGAAAGACGGTGCTACCGTCACTCGTAAAATTATTCAGTGTGATTCCGATGGAATTGCACTTATAGGGTCAAAGCCCGTTTCTAACTCAGCTGGTGCTGAGGAAATGGTCTCTATTCCAGAGACCGAGGATTTCTTTGCTAATTTATCATAATAGTGAATGAAATCTTGTTAATAATGTGCACAGGGCGAGTTTTACTCGCCCTGTGGTTTTTTTGACCAGCTGAGAGGTCGGTACCAGCGTAAGGAGAATAATATGGAATTTATTAAAAATTTCGTTCCTGCGTTAGAGCAGGAACTTAAAAACAAAGGAATTGAAGCAACAGTTTGTCTTAAGGCTGTTGAAAAGCTGAATAACGAAGGTTATGATGCTGTGACTGTAACACCTGCCGATTCCAACATTGGACTCACGTTTAATGTGGAAACATTCCACAAGGCGTATGAAGAGGGGGCCTCAATGAGAGAAGTTGTTTCAAGAGCAACTGATACAATAATCAGAGGCTTCGAGAATCAGCCTTCAGTTGATGTGGCAGCCTTAACTGATTACGATCAGATGAGGGATAGGCTCGTAATTGAGGTTATTTCCTTATCTGCAAATGAGAAAATGTTATCCGATATTCCTTATTTTGGAGTTGAGGATTTAGCGGTTGTTTACCGCTTCGTTATTGATTCCAATGACGATGGCAGAGCAACAATCCTTGTTACAAATTCGCTTCTCGAGACTATGGGTGTTACTCATGAGCAGCTTCATGAGGATGCACTTAAGAATGCACCGGAACTTAAGCCTCTTGTTATTAAGGGCATGAGCGAAGTGATGGCAGAGATGGCTGGCATGACTCCTGAAGAGATGGCTATGATGGGAATGCCAGAAAAAGAGGAGATGTTTGTCGCATCGGTATCTGATATGATACACGGCGCGGCAGTCATTGCCTACCCAGGTTTTATGGAGGAGGCATCAAAAAGAATAGGTGGTGGTGACTTCTATATCTTACCATCAAGTATTCATGAGGTTCTCATTGTTCCTGATAATGGAAAAATGAGCCTCAATGAGCTTGAGGTAATGGTGAGGGATGTCAACGCCACTCAGGTCGCTCCTGGCGAAAGACTTAGTGATAATGTATATCACTATGATAGCCAGGAAAAGCTCTTTGAACTTGGAGAGAAGTTCGAAAGAAGAATTTCTCGTTAAAAACAGTGGATAGACCCACTGTAAAGTGTTATAATATCCTTGCCAAGAAGGATTCCCTTTGGGAGAAACTGAAGGGAATCCGAAAGGATTTTCTTCTTTGCTTGGATATATAAATTAAGAAAAGGAGAAAATATATGGAATTAAAGTTCGAATGGGATGACGAAAAAGCTGCAATAAATTTAAAAAAACATAAAGTGGCTTTTGAAGATGCAGTGTATGTCTTTCTAGATGAGAACAGAATAGAATTCTTTGATGCTGAACATAGTGACGATGAAGATAGATATGTTGCTATTGGAATGGTAGGTACCGTATTATATGTTGTTTTTACAATACGTAAAGATATAACCAGGATAATTTCAGCAAGAAAAGCAAATTCTTTGGAAAGGAGTTATTATTATGACAACATTAACTATTAAACCGAATCAAAAACCTACGCAGGAAGCTTTGAAAAGATTATCAGAGTTAAGGGATGAAGATATCGTATATGATGATGATTGTCCTGAAATGACACCTAAAATGCAAAAAGCTCTTGCTTGTGCAGCGGCTCAAAGAAATCGGTTAAAAAAGAAGGTTCAGTAACCACAAAATGCGTTCAACTTCGGTTGGACGCATTATTTTTATGTCAAAATTTATGAAATTCTTGTGTCTTTGATATAATATGATTGTTTCAAAATTATTTATATATAAGTATTTTTATCATAATCAATTAACAGCCTTAATGAATTCAAGGCATATGAAAAGAACAGATTTTATAAATCTGTTCTTAACTTAATGACATTGAGTGTTCAACTTTTTAGTTGAACACTTCTATTTTTTTGTTTTTAAAAACTATATTGCACATATTGAATATGTGCAGTGAAAATGCTTTATTCGTTTTTCTTTTGCCACTAAAATTGCACTTTATTTTGACATTAGTTGCAAAATATGTATAAAAATTAACTATTTTCTATTGAATAATTATTAAAATTATGCTATAAAGATTCTAAAATGGGCTAAAATTGAGAGGGAAGAAAATAAAAATGGCTCAAGGGGTAAATATTGGTATAAATCTTACATTGCCGGATAATATCTCAAAAGAAGATGTTATTACAGCTATATGTGAAGAGATAAATGAATACGGTATGCTAAGAGTTGATTCTGTCACTTTTTGTGATAGTAAGAAGGAATTAGATGATTTAGCTGCCGAGAATAAAATAAATCTTATTATCTGTATGGATAGAATCGGTGATGATTCTATCGGCGGTGGTGCGATTAAGAGCTGGACTCTTGGAAGGGATAACTTAAAGGTTATCATCTTACTTCGTACTTCTGATTTCTTTAATCCCGAAAGTAATTTCGATCCCAAACGAAAAAAAATCCTTAATCTCTTTTATAAGTATGAGTATTATGATGCGATATTCTTCCTTAGTAAGAGAAAGAATACTGAATCAACAGGAGAGCTTGTATCTAAACTGTTCTTACAGCATAGAACAAAAGAAGAGGCTTATAACTATTATGAGATAAAAGAGATGATAGATCTCTTAGAGAAAAATGGAGAAGATGTCTCTAGCCTTATCTCCGAAAAAGAAAAAATAGATATAGGCGATTTATTCAATATTAAGTTAAAAGAACCTAAAAAAAAGAATGTTAAGGCTTTTATGACTAAAGAGGAAGAGCAAAAAGAAGTTCTTTCTGATAAAGTAGATAAATTTCTAAATTATGATAGTGAAAATAAAGAACAACCAAAGGTTGAAGATTCAATAGAAGCTAAACCAAAAGTGGAAGTTAAGCCTGTAGAGAAAATTAAGCCTAAAGAAGAACCCGTTAACAATAAGAAAGAAGATAACGCTGAGAAGGAAGTTAAAGAAGAAACAAAGCCTTCTGCAGATAATAAAAACGGATGTGTTATCAAGGATATGTTATCTGACTCATTATGTGTGGCGTATTTTGATTTACCACTAAGCCGAACTATTAAATACCATCGCCTTATCCTTATTAACGACGGTGGTAAAGGTGAGTTTGACGATGAGGGAATGTATAAATCAAAAGTTACGACAACATCCGCTTATGTGAACTATATGATTAAAGATGATGTCGCTATTTTAGAAATCCCTAATGAATCTGGATTAGTTAAGGAAATAATAAATAAGAAATTTCAAGTACTTGTTATGTAAAGGTTTTTGTAATGAAGAAGTTATTAGTTGGTTTGCAAAATAAATATCCAAGCCTAGAAGCTGCTTTGGAGGAAACAATTAAAAAATCATATGATGAAAAAGTTTTTATTACCTATTCATATGGCCAGGATTTTATTTCTACGATGGAAAATATCATTAATGA
>JAZUJC010000302.1:0-7594 GCA_045642625.1 Lachnospiraceae bacterium | reverse complement strand
AGTGATCATCAAAGCAAATAACATGGTAACACCGAAGCGTTCTGAAAAGATCATGGATGCTCTGACCCGTATGGGAAGAGACAGTGTCAAGGTTCGTACAGTACTGAGCTGTAAGTCACATCTTGGTATCTGTGCAAAGTGTTACGGTGCTAACATGGCTTCAGGTGAATCAGTTCAGGTTGGTGAAGCAGTTGGTATTATTGCAGCTCAGTCTATCGGTGAACCCGGTACACAGCTTACAATGAGAACCTTCCATACCGGTGGTGTTGCTTCCGATACCGATATCACACAGGGTCTTCCCCGTGTCGAAGAATTGTTCGAAGCTCGTAGACCTAAGGGTCTTGCGATTATCGCAGATAAGGGTGGCGTAGTTACAATCAGCGACACCAAGAAAAAGAAAGAAGTTATCATTAAGAGTGATGACGGTGAAGAAAAGGCATACCTCATTCCTTACGGCTCAAGGCTTAAGGTTACTGACGGTGATGTTCTTTCTGCAGGTGATGTACTTACCGAAGGTTCAATTAACCCTCATGACCTTCTTAAGGTTAAGGGTGTTGTAGCCGTTCAGGATTACATGCTTAACGAAGTACAGCGTGTATATCGTCTTCAGGGTGTTGATATCAACGATAAGCATATCGAAGTTATCGTTCGTCAGATGCTTAAGAAGATTAAGATTGAAGAGGCAGGCGACAGCGAGTTCCTTCCCGGTACTCAGATTGATTACCTTGACTTTGAAGATGCCAATGAAGCATTGATAGCAGAAGGAAAGGAACCTGCAGTTGGTGAGCGTATAATCCTTGGTATTACCAAGTCAGCACTTGCTACAGAATCATTCCTTTCAGCTGCTTCCTTCCAGGAAACAACAAAGGTTCTTACCGAAGCTGCTATTAAGGGTAAGGTTGATACACTTCTTGGTCTTAAGGAAAACGTTATCTTAGGTAAGCTTATTCCTGCCGGTACCGGTATGAAGCGTTACCGTGACGTTGAGTTAAGCTCAGATGCAAGATTCAATGCTATGCAGTCAGAAATTGAAGAAGCAATGGTAGCTGAAGAAGCTCCTGCTGTAGAAGTTAACGAAACCGTTGACATCGATGAGCCTGTTTCAGATGATTTCGATGAAGTAGTAACCGAAGAAGTATAAGGATAATAAATAATCCCCTCGGTCAATGTGACCGGGGGGATTTGATTTTGCGTTCATAAAAATGGTTTTCTGCAAACCAGACTCCGTCTCGAGAAAACTATTGGAATACATTTAGGGAATCATCGTATTCCAGTGTTCCGGTTGTTTTAACCTGCCAGGTAGTGATTCTGTAGAAGGGTTCTCCGGGCTGTTCGGGATAGAGAATATCAACATCAACACAGAGAGTCTGAATATCCGATACCGGGTATGCAAAAGAACGTTTTTCTCCTTCGGACTCGAAGTAACCGCTTCGGGAAATGCCTGAAGAATAAAGCTCGGATAAGGAGTCGTCCATCATTGAAAGCTGGTCTTCAATATAATTGCAGGCCTCATAATATGCAGTATTGTTATCTGCAACGGACTTGGTAAGCTTAAAATCCGACAGGGAACTGACCAGTGACAGCACCGCAAAAGAAATCAGTGCCAAAATAACAAAAATAAACAGTATGGAGGATGTTCCGACATTCATGGGAGGGGTAGCTTTTCTTTTCACTTTGCCACCTCCTGAATGTTTCTTTTAAACGAAAGACGGTACAGGGGCTCACTATCACCGCTTACATAGCATATATAGTCAAGATAAAGAAAGTCTTCATCACTGTTTAATGCAAAGCTTACGGACAGGTTATCCGCGGCCATATCTGATATCAGGTTCTGATACCTGGGAAAATCTTCACCGTATTCATAGAAAAGCTCCCCGGTATTCTGGGCCAGTAATACCGCATTGTTCAGATTCTTTGTCTTTTCGCCAAGGGTATGGGCTTTAACAAAAATCTGAAGACAAACGGCAGCAGTAAGTGAAAAGAAGAATATTACGACAATTAATTCCATTAGGAATAACGAAGATCTGGATTTTTTCATCATTCGCCGGCAGAAGTCCTGGTATGAACATAGAGACTGCTGCATTCTCCTTTCGTGGTAGTAAATTCAAAAAGATAGAGGGAACCGGTAACCGCTGTTACTTTGTAGTCGGACAACTCCATAATTTTGGTGCCGAAAGCAGGGTCGATTTCCTGTCCGTATCTTGTAAACATTTCCATTAATTTTCCATCATAGTAATAAAGGTAAGTACAATAAAATGTATTGTCGATTTCCTCTAAAAGTACAACCGCATCCGAATCACCAAAGGAACCGATGGAAATGTTGCCGTCGGAGTCGGCTCTGTGAAGCTTGTTAAAAAGATAGGAGCCGGCTGTTCGTGAATCAAAATTAGTGCTCATATTTCCGACAATTTTCTCGTAAATAGTGGCACCGGTGCCTGTAAGCATAATAATAGACACTGCAAATACGCAAAACAGTGTTATTACAAACAATATATCAATTGTATGTTTTCTATACTTCTCAGACACGTTATACCTCTGTTGGTGTTATTTTTTGCCTTCTTTTCTGATAATAGTAACATCAGGCAGGATGTTTGAACCGATTGCCTTATAATCAACAAAAAACAGTTCTTTGTCGTAGGTTAATCCATAGTGATCAACCAGGTAATCAAGGCTTGGAGGATAGGTACCCTCAATGCAGTAGCAGCTTACAATGCTGCGCTCTATGGCATCCTCAAGAGCCTGCTGCTGTCTTTCTGTGGTTGATTCCGAAATGGAAGAAACAGCATAAAGAAACAACAGCATTACCCCGATAAAAAACAAAAACGAGAGAATGGTCGTTCCGGCTGTGCTCAATATTCTTTTTTTCTTTCCATATCTGTAAGCAGCCATTATTGTCTCCAAAAGAAATTATCCGATATTTGACATTATTCCCATAAGAGGAAGAATTACCGATAAGAGAATCAAACCGACAATTACCGAGAGGATGATAACAAGTGTAGGCTCGATAATTGAAATAATACGATTGATTTTCTTTTCGCTTCGCCTGCCGTACTCATCGGCAATGCGCTTCATTGTTTCGTCGCTCTGACCGCTTCGAAAGCCAATGTCCACAAGACGGTTATTAAGGTGTGAAAAGAATCCGGCGGTTTTTATGGAATCGGGGAGACTTTCCTGTTTGTCAATTTCTTCTTTGCATATATCGATTTTGGCACATACTTTCTTGTGTTCAACCAGTTCTTTAATCATTTCAAGACCGTGATATGTATCGATGCCGGCCTTTAATACAAGGGTAAGGCCGCTGGCGAAGCGTTCAATGGCAACATCCTCGTAGAAGGATTTTGTCAGAAAGAAACCGCTTAGCATCCGCCGGGTTATTCTTTTGCCCGCCACGGTTTTTGTGGCTATAAGATAAAGAACAATGACAACCACGATAAAGCTTATTATTCCAACACTGTAGCGATTTAAGCTTGTTCCGATATTTAAAAGTGACGCCGCGAAACCGGACATTTCGGCACCAAGCTGGATAAACACCTGATTGAAGATAGGTAATACTTTGGTGATAAGCACCAGAATAACCAAAAACATCATGAAAATCATTACCACGGGATAGGTAATAGCATTTTTGATGCTTTCATGAATTTCAACTTCACGCTCATAGTATTCCGCCAGAGATACTAAAATATCGTCGGTGGAACCGGATTCTTCGCCAAGCTTGATGGTATTTACCACGTATTCGGGGAAAACACCGGTCTTATCCAGAGCCTCAGACAGATTATCACCCTCCAGGACAGAATCCTGAATGGAGGTAAGCAGGGCTTTTGTACCTTCATCTTTGGTGTCGGCCAGTAATATACGCATACTCTCCAAGGGAGTGATTGCAGCCTTGTTGAGGATTGCCAGCTGGGAGCAAAAGGCTGCCAGTTCTTCGTTGGACAGCTGTCGTTTGGTATTTTTGTTTTTTGCCATATCCTTTTCCTTCTAGTATATGTATTTGACGGAGTAGTTGGTTCCGTCACCGATATAACTTTTTAATTTTTTCTCGCTGGTGGTAGAACCGAATGTAGGGTCTACCAATGACCATTCCTGACCGTTAAACTGAATAACTCCGTTTAACCAGCCAACTTCTTTGATATATACACTGATCCAGGCATGATATACCATGTCCTTTCCCACGTAACCCACTTCAAGGCGGGTAGGGATGGACTGGGTTCTTAACATGCTGGTCATAACAGCAGCATAATCCAGACATATTCCGGTTTTTGAATTCAGTATTTCGTCTATGTCGGAAATGTATCCGCTGGCAACGCTGTCGGCCTTATCGTAGTCGTAAGAAATATTGGAAATAATGTAATTGTATATGTTTGTGACAACCTCCAAATCGTCGGAACAGGAGGAAGCAAGCTCGGCTCCCTTCTTAACCGTTTCATTGGATTCATTGAAGGAGACATACTGATTGGGGTACAGGTAAGGCCCAAATTCAGATATGTTACTAAACTTATATGATGCGGCAAAAACAACACTGTATTTGCTGTCCACAATGTTTTCACAAACATTTATCGAATAGGAACCGTCACCGGATGTAAGAGGAAATGCCGCATAACCGTTGGTAATATTATATGTGTAGGTGACTTCGTCGGGGCCGGTAAGCTGGAGCTTAACCTTTGCGGCGGAGCCTAGATAGTTGACCATTATATATCCTTCAGAGCTGTTGGAATAATCGATGGTTACAAACTCATTGCCATCGATGTCTGTGCCCGGAGCTTCGCATACAAGGCACACCGGAGTAGAATCTCTAAGCCCGGCCGATAAAGTGTCGGTGCCGCTCAAAGAGGCTGAACCCTGACTGTTACTGCCTGAAGAGTGAGTGCCGATGGAATCGCTTAAGGGTACCCCTGATTCCTCACCGCAGCCCCACAACGTGAGTGACATACAAAGGACAAGTCCCACTATGGGTTTTAATATTCTTTTTTTCATGGGACCGGCCTCCTTTCCGTCAAATGTGGGCCTTTATACTTAAATAAACGATCCGATAAGATGAGTAACCAGTATGGCTAAAATGGTGCCCATAATAACCCATACCGCAATATTTACAAATTTGTTTGATATAAATTTTATTATTTTTTGTTTTCTTTTCTTGGCGGGAGAAACGGTAACAGGCTCTAAGTTAATTGCCTTCATTATGCTGCTCAGGGTTTTATCCTCGCGGCTTAACTTACCGTTTTGCTCCATTGTATTTTCATTGTTTAAAAGTTCTTTGTTATCCATATCGTCCTCCTAAAAATCGCCTTGTTTTGCCATTATCTGCTTTAGCTGTTCCAAAGCCGAATTAAGATGGCGCTTTACGGTACTTTTACTAAGCCCCGTAAGAAAAACGATATCGTCAATTTTTTTGTTGTTAACGTACCTTAAAACTATTAACTGCTTTTCCGTGGCCTCAAGTGAATCGATGGCCTTTGAAAGGCGAGCCGATAAATCCTTCACAAAAGCCAGTTCCTCGGGATTTTGTGAAATGTCGGTGCCTACGATTTCATTGAGAATCTCGGTATCGTAATCGGTTGCTTCGCCCCTTCGCTTTTTGTCTAAATCGAAGCATACCCTGAAGCTTATCTGATTAAGCCAGGCAACAAAAAGAAACGGGTCCTTAAGCTTGTCGATGTTTTTGTAGGCCAGTACATATATTTCCTGGACCGCATCCTCGGCAAGATAATCATCTCGAAGATATCTGCCGGCATATGAAAAAACTTTTTGGCAGGTCATGGTATAAAGCTCGGCAAAGGCTTCGGAATCGCCTTTTTTTACTTTTTCAACAAGGCCTGCAATGTAGGAGTGTTGGTATTCCATTAAATATCCTCAAAAAAGATTAATATGCAACATCTTTATTATAAATTATTTCAGCTAAAAAATGAAATGATTTGAACTTTTTTTTGTTTTTGTGTAGTCTTAATTTATGTGGAATGTGGAGCCACTTATGGTTGGTGCTTGGAATATGATTGCTGTATATTCTTTTGACACCGAATTTGTATAAAGAGGAACACTTAATAAAATGAATTATAGTATGTGGACAGTTGTAGGAGAAGCAGCAAACAGGACTATGTTTTCTGTGGGAATATTTGTAGTAGTTTTTTTGGTGGTTATTTATACCGGATACATGTACAGGAGAAGGAAACTGATATTCAGGCTTGGGAAACTTCGAAAAGAAGCGGGAATATCAAGCAGGGAATATTCGCTTTCTCTTGGTAAACTCAGTGATGAACTCAGGGAACTGGAGAACACTCTTGTATCAGATATAAAGTTGGAAAATTAGACAAAAGAAGCAGCACAAACAGGCTTTTCTTTGAGCATATTGTTGAAAAAATCAAATAATTTTGTTATAATAAGGCATCCCTAGGGGATGTCTTTTTTTATTCTTGACAAAATAATTCTTCGCGGAGCAAGCCACGAAGTGAGTGAGGGTTAAAAGTGAAAAAATATGATGCGATAATAATAGGTGCGGGGGTTATCGGTGCCTCCATAGCCAGAGAGTTGTCTCGCTATGATTTAAAAATCGGGGTACTTGAGAGGGCTTCGGATATATGTGAAGGTACATCAAAGGCCAACAGCGGTATAGTACATTCGGGCTTTGACGCCAAACCGGGTACTAAAAAGGCTAAGTTCAACGTTCTTGGCAGTAAAATGATGGAAGCACTTTCAAAAGAACTGGATTTTCCATACAAAAGAAACGGCTCCATGGTATTGTGCTTTGATAAAGAATCCGAGCCTAAGCTTTTGGAGCTTAAGGAACGGGGCGAGCTAAACGGAGTTGAAGGCGTAAGAATCATTTCCGGTGCCGAGGCAAGGGAAATGGAGCCTAATTTGTCCGAAGCGGTTGTAAGTGCTTTATATGCACCTACGGGAGCTATTGTTTGTCCCTTCGGATTAACAATAGCCATGGCGGAAAATGCATCGGTAAACGGCGCTGAGTTTTTCTTAAACACCGAGGTTGTATCTGTTGCAAAAGAAGGCAATGAGTTTGTGGTAAATACTGCCTCAGGTGAAAGCTATTTAGGCAGGGTGGTTATAAATGCAGCCGGTGTTTATGCCGACAGGATCCACAATATGCTCTGTGATGACAAGATTAACATTACAGCCAGAAAAGGTGAGTACTGCTTATATGATAAGAAGGTCGGTAATATGGTTAATTCCACCATATTCCAGCTTCCGGGTGCCTACGGAAAGGGTGTTTTGGTAACCCCTACGGTTCATGGCAACCTGCTTATGGGCCCCACTGCTACGGATACTGATGACAGGGAAGAGGTTTGTACCACCTCCGTGGGTCTTGATACGGTTCAGGCTACAGCCGGAAAGTCGGTAGCGGCAATTCCTTATAAATCGGTCATTACTTCTTTTGCAGGTCTTCGTGCCCACAGTGACTCGCAGGATTTCATTATTGGTGAAAGTTCGGTTGAAGGTTTTTTTGACGCGGCCGGTATTGAATCACCGGGCTTGTCCGCAGCCCCTGCCATTGGAGCATTTCTGGCAGGTGAGGCAGCTAAAAAGCTTAATGCACCCCTTAAAAGCAGTTTTGTGGCAACAAGAAAGGGAATCCCCAATATGG
>JAZUJC010000301.1:0-3138 GCA_045642625.1 Lachnospiraceae bacterium | reverse complement strand
AGTAATCTCATTTCTAAAAGATTTACCAATCTGACCAATACCAAATGGAATTTTCTTACGTGATGTACGCTGTACATTCTTAAAGTTAACAAAAATACCCTGAGCTGTCTCAGGTCTTAAATAAACTGTATTCTTTGCATCCTCAGTTACACCCTGGAATGTCTTAAACATAAGGTTGAACTGTCTGATATCTGTAAAATTGTGCTTTCCGCATGTAGGACAAGGAATATTGTTGTCTTCAACAAATGCCTTCATTTCTTCCTGTGAAAATGCATCTATAGGCTTTGGAAGTTCGATACCATTCTCTGCTGCATAATCTTCAATAATTTTATCAGCACGAAATCTTTCATGACATTCCTTACAATCCATAAGTGGATCTGAGAAACCGCCAAGATGTCCTGATGCTACCCATGTCTGAGAGTTCATAAGAATCGCACAGTCAACACCTACGTTGTAAGGATTTTCCTGTACAAACTTCTGCCACCATGCTTTCTTAACATTGTTTTTAAGCTCAACACCAAGATTACCGTAATCCCATGTGTTGGCAAGGCCACCGTAAATTTCGGAGCCGGGATATACAAAACCTCTGGATTTTGCCAGAGCAACAATTTTATCCATTGTCTTTTCCATAACTTTTCTCCTCGCAAATGTTAATCTAAACAAAATTATACCCATGAATTATAAACTTAATTTCATGGGTTTTCAACTAATATTATTTCTACTCTGCCATTACATTTAAAATATCCAGGCTTTTTATGGGTCTGTCTATTAACCGTGCCCGTTCCCTATTCGCCAATTCGATTAATTCTCTGGTTCCTTCATCGGTTAAGGCAAAAGAATACAGCTTTTCTATAGAGGAATTTGTAATATAATTCACCGCTGCCAAAGTATCACTTTTATATTCATCAAGCTTCTCCGGAGGAATCAGTTCACCTTCTATAACAAAGGTTTTAAGCTCAAACACTGCTTTAACAAACTTATTGTCAAGCCTTTCGCTTTTAAGCCCCTGAATAGCCCGGTATAAATTCAGCAAAAGAAGGGCTTCATCATTTCCCTCATGGGCATAATAGTCGCACACCTCCAAAAAATACATTCCGTAAAAAGAAGCATTCATATCGCTTCTTAGAAATTCAAAATAATTAAGCGGCCTTGCATCCTGTACATTATAAGAAGTCCTGCCCACATAGAGGTCAAATTCGCCAAAAGTAAACAAATCCGTATTTGCGGTGAACCTGCTGCCCTGCCTGCGGGCGCCCTTAACAAAAGCGGTAATTTTGCCCTGTTCTTTTGTAAGCAGGGTAATTCTCCTGTCAAATTCACCCTGAGAAAAGGCTCCTATAACCATGCCGGTAACAGTTAAAAAATCTTGCATGTACAGAAACCTCCCTTCATTCAGCCGGATTAATTCTTCTTTACCTTAAAATCATCTGCGTTGTATCCGTAGTTTTTAAGTAAAAACTCTGAATCTCGCCATTCTTTCTTCACTTTAACAAACAGCTTTAAATTCACCTGCTGTTCAAGCATTTTTTCGATTTCAAAACGGGCATTGGTGCCAATCTTTTTAAGCATTGCCCCGCCTTTTCCGATAATAATACCCTTATGCGAATCCTTTTCACACACGATTGTGGCTTCAATATCCACGACCCTCTTTGAAAAATCCATTTTTTCAATCATAACGGCTATTCCGTGGGGTATCTCTTCATTTAGGGCATGAAGTGCCTTTTCCCTAATCATTTCAGCCGCAATCTGTCTTACCGGCTGATCGGTTACCGTATCCTCATCATAAAAAGGTTCACCATAGGGAAGATATTTAAAAATACAGTTAAGAAGCTCATCCGTATTAGTACCTTCAGTAGCACTGACGGGAACAATCTCATCAAAATTACATGCCTTGGCATAATACTGAATGGTTACCGGTATTTCTTCTCTTTTAATGGAGTCAACTTTATTGATTACTAAAATCTTTGGAGTGGTAATTCCCTTAAGATTCTCCAAAATGTCCTTTTCTCCGTTTGTTAATTCCTTGCCGGCCTCCACCATCCAAAGCACCACATCGGCATCCTTAATAGACGAATTGGCTGCACTCATCATATAGTTTCCAAGCTTGTTCTTAGCCTTATGAATGCCCGGAGTGTCAAGAAAAACCACCTGGCCTGACTCACCGGTATAAACAGTCATAATTCGGTTTCTGGTTGTCTGGGGCTTATTTGAGGTAATAGCTATTTTTTGACCAATAAGCCTGTTCATCAGCGTCGATTTACCTACATTGGGACGGCCTATAATTGCCGCAAAGCCTGCTTTTTTTGTATTTATATCCATATAATCTCTCTTTCAGCAAAATAATAGAGGAGGCAAATAAACCTCCTCTATATTTAAACACATATATTATTATTTTACTACATCCTAATTGGCATCTGAACCGTTATTCTGTTCAGCCTCTGCATCGGACCGGGTTTCCTGCACCACAGGAGCCTCTTCGGAAGGCATGGTTTCCTGCACCACAGGAACCTCTTCGGCAGACATAACAGGTACATTTCCCATATTAACAGGATAAACCGGCTGAGCAACATTGTAGGTAACTGATGAAGCTTCCATTTTTTTGCTCGCCTTACTAATAGCACGGACAATAGCTCTTATGATAAAGAACATTACCAGTACAAATAAAGCAAAAACAATAAGCCCAGGGACACTGCCCACAAATACCACAGCAAAATTCTTCAAGCCTTCAAGAGTGTTATTAAAACCGTTCTTAAACGAAGACGCTATTCTCTGACCATAGCTTTCAGGCTCATCAATGGGCTCGGTATAAACCGTAACCTCATTTATCTGAAGATAAATGGTAGTATAGTCCACCTTATTATCATATGAGCGAAGCTGGGATTCCATAGACTCAAGCATATATCTTACTTCGGAAAGCTTATCCTCAAGTATAAGTATTTCCTCAAGGGTTTCCGCTTTTTCAAGCAGTTCCATAAGTCGCTGCTGCTCAGTCTCATAGGATTCCTTACGGCTTTCCAAATCCACATAGGTAAGTGTAACGTCTGATACGGAAAGACTTTGATTGGTAACATTTCCCTTCTCACCTACCATGGCAATGAACGCATCCGCATTCTGCTTTGGAAGTCGGAGGCCAAGCGG
>JAZUJC010000300.1:0-21248 GCA_045642625.1 Lachnospiraceae bacterium | reverse complement strand
ATTCCTGGTGCCCAGTAACGGTCACGGCTACGACGAACATACCAGTTACTAAGGTCATCAACGAAGGAATCGAGAGCCTTTGCAGCCTCTGGGATACGATAATTGCCAAGGTTATCATCAACAGCCTTAACCATTGAATTCATCTTTGAAAGCAGCCACTTATCCATTACAGGAAGTTTATCATAATCAAGAGTATATTTTGTTGCGTCAAAATTATCGATATTTGCATAAAGTACAAAGAAAGCATATGTGTTCCAAAGTGTACCCATGAACTTTCTCTGACCTTCAACTACAGTATCACCGGCAAAACGGTTGGGAAGCCAGGGAGCCGAATTAGTATAGAAATACCATCTGATTGCATCGGCACCATACTTGGAAAGTGCATCGAAGGGATCTACTGCGTTACCCTTTGACTTACTCATCTTTTCACCGTTTTCATCAAGTACAAGGCCAAGTACGATAACGTTTTCATAAGGGGACTTATTAAACAGCAATGTACTTTCAGCCATCAGTGAATAGAACCATCCACGGGTCTGGTCTACCGCCTCTGAAATAAACTGTGCAGGGAACTGTGCCTCAAATAAATCCTTATTTTCAAAAGGATAGTGATGCTGAGCAAAAGGCATTGCACCTGAGTCAAACCAGCAGTCAATAACTTCGGGAACACGCTTCATGCTCTTACCGCACTTAGGACAGTTACATACAATAGCATCGATATAAGGTCTGTGAAGTTCAACGGTCTTTGCTTCAGGGTTTCCTGAGAGTTCTTCCAACTGAACACGGGAACCGATTGCTTCCTGATGTCCGCATTCCTCACATTCCCAAATGTTAAGAGGAGTACCCCAGTAACGGTTTCTTGAAATACCCCAGTCCTGAATGTTTTCAAGCCAGTTACCGAAACGTCCTTCACCGATGGTGGCAGGAATCCAGTTAACGGTCTTGTTGTTTCTTACAAGATCGTCTCTTACTGCTGTCATTTTGATGAACCATGACTCGCGAGCATAGTAAATAAGTGGAGTAGAACATCTCCAGCAGTGAGGATATTCATGTTCAACCTTGGGTGCGCTGAACAGGATTCCACGTCCGTCCAGTTCCTTTAATACTTCAGGGTCACAGTTAATTGCACCTGCTTCAATTTCCTTCTGGGTAGGCTTTGCACGCATACCTGCAAAAGGAGTTTCAGTCTTCATTACACCATGTTCGTCAACCATCTGAACAAAGGGTGCATCATATTTACGGCCTACACGGGCATCGTCGTCACCAAATGCAGGAGCAATGTGAACGATACCGGTACCGTCTGACATAGTTACATAGTCATCACAATATACAAAGAATGCCTTCTTATTCTGCTTATCAGCTGCATCCTTGGCACACTGGTAAAGAGGTTCATATTCCTTGTATTCAAGGTCCTTACCAACATATTTTTCAAGTACTTCATATGCAGGAGTACCCTCTTCACGCTGGATAGAGCCCAGTACGCTGTCAAGAAGAGCTTCAGCCATGATATATGTAAATCCGTCTGCTGCCTTAACCTTTGCATAGCTTTCTTCAGGGTTAACGCAAAGAGCGATATTGGAAGCAAGAGTCCAGGGTGTGGTTGTCCATGCAAGGAAATATGCATCTTCACCAACAATCTTAAAACGAACTACTGCTGTGCGTTCCTTTAATGTCTTGTAGCCCTGTGCTACTTCGTGAGAAGAAAGAGGGGTACCGCATCGAGGACAGTAGGGAACAATCTTAAAGCCCTTATATAAAAGACCCTTGTCCCAGATTTCCTTTAATGCCCACCATTCTGACTCAATATAATCGTCATGATAGGTAACATAGGGTTCATCCATATCAGCCCAGAAACCAACTGTGCCGGAGAAATCCTCCCACATACCCTTATATTTCCATACAGACTCCTTACACTTGGTGATGAAGGGATCGAGACCGTAAGCTTCGATCTGATCTTTACCGTCAATTCCAAGGAGCTTTTCAACCTCAAGTTCTACGGGAAGTCCGTGAGTATCCCATCCGGCTTTTCTGGGAACCATATATCCCTTCATGGTGCGGTAACGGGGAACCATATCCTTAATTACACGGGTAAGAACGTGTCCGATATGAGGCTTTCCGTTAGCGGTAGGGGGTCCGTCATAGAATGTATATGTAGGGCCATCCTTACGATTTTCCATACTTTTTTCAAAAATCTGATTTTCTTTCCAGAACGCAAGTGTTTCTTTTTCACGCTCTACAAAGTTCATGTTTGTAGGTACCTGTTTGTACATGTTACCTGTCTCCTTTCGGTTAGTCATTCAAATTTTTTGACCCCTTTTGATTGTATAAAAAATCAAAAAGGGTCATCCTTAAAAAGGACGACCCTGTCGCTTCTTTAACCACCTTTTTAAGAGTACTCCCTTTCGGTTCATACGCCTCCCATATAACGGTGGGACTCCGTCAACATCTACTAAGCCGCATAACCTTGGCCTTTCGGGTTGAAACTCAGAAGTGATTTTCTCAATTGGGCTACCGGCATCGGGCTTTCACCATCCCCGACTCGCTAAGGCTTTCATCCAAAAGATACTGTCTTCGTCAATGTCATTATGTGAATTATATTTACTAAATATTTTATTGTCAATGAAATATACAAATTTCGTTATTTTTACTTATTTTCCTTAAGTAAATCCCTGATTTCTGTAAGAAGTTCTTCACTTGTGGGCTTCTTAGGCTCTTCGGGCTTGGGCTCTTCCTTCTTCTTAACCTTCTCAGCAGCCTTTGCTACAGCCTTGGTAACAAAGAAAATGCAAAGTGCAATAAGAAGGAAATCGATAATATTCTGAATGAAGCTGCCGTATAAAATTGCTGACTCGGGCTTAATAACTTCACCGGCTGCATCAAGATCTTCAGGGCTTAAAACAAGCTTCTTTGTGCTGAAATCAGCTCCGCCTGTAAGCATACCGAGAAGAGGCATAAAAATGTCGTTTACAAGACTGGTAACAATTTTTCCGAAAGCACCACCGATGATAACACCGACTGCCATGTCAAGTACGTTTCCCTTTGCAATGAAGTCCTTAAAATCCTTAAAAGTTTTTTTCATAATAATCCTTTCCCCGCCTGTTTTCCGGCGTCTATAATAATTTTAGTGCTATTCTTTCTGCGCCCCTTGCGTCAACCAAATCCCTTGCACGCATCGAACATTCAACACGATACCTGTAATCTGTTAACGCATTGTTGGCAAAAGAAAGAAGATTACTTATCACTGCTTCCCTATCTTTTTCGGCATTTCCGCTACTTTTGTAAATACCCTTTTTATCAAAAGTTTCATTTATAAGGCTTTGATTGTCTGCCATGCAGAATAAAGATGTGGGAATTCCCATACAGCACAGCTCGTAGGAGGTGCTGCCCGCTGCACTTAATGCCAGGTCAAAGTTAGCTAGAAAGCCGGGCATATCGGTAATATTTGACCATATTTTTATACAGTCGGGATTACTTTCGCCCAGTCTATAAAGGTATTCCCTATCCTTGGAGAAGGGACCCACTAAAATATTGAGCTTCATGTTTTCCCTGTTCCCGATATCACTCAAAAACAGATCAGCCACCCCTTTTGCAATACTCAGTGAATCGGAACCGCCCGTACTTACAAGCACTTCGTATGGACCCTTTTCCTTTATTTTTATAGGGTTAGCATCCAAAAATGCGCTTCTAAGCGGAGCATAATCCGGTCCGGGCAAAAGCTCCGGACAGGCCTTTCCTTCTTTTTCATAAAGGCCTTTATAATCCATCAGGTCGCCATATATGTTGTAATTTATAATTATATCTACGGAAAATGCATCTTTCCCGTAATCATCAATAAAAACTGTTTTACCGTACCGTTTTATGGATTCCACATACTTATCAGTCAGGTAATATGTATCCAAAATAATAATATCGGGCTTTATTTGCTCTAAAATCGGACATATATCCGTAAGCTCGCTTTCCATTTGCGAGAAATCGCTATTTAATACCTTTATTTCATATCCGCGTTTCTCAATAAGCTCCTTAGGATCATCCGAAGCGCAAACAAAAATAACCTCTGCCCCGTTCTTTTTCAGGGCATCCGCAACGGAAAGGCAACGCATCACATGTCCCATTGCCACTATTTTATTGGAATCGGCTCTAATAATTACTTTTTTCAATATCCAGATCTCCCGGTATTATCGTATATAAATTGGCTCCTGCAAAAATCATTGCCTCTCTAAGGCACTCTCTATAGTCCTTATGCCTCACGAGACCCGATAAAAATCCGGCCAGTGAGCAGTCACCGCAGCCAACACTGGTTACTATTTCTTTACGAAGGGGCAGTGCTTTTATTTCTTCTGTCTCATCATGTTCTCCGGAGTACATAATAGCACCTTCTCCCGATAAAGTAGTAAGTATTAATGGTATATCATTGGAAAGGGATATGCTCCGCATACATTCCTTAATAGATTCCCTGCTGTCTACGGGATTTCCCGAAGCTATCTGTACAAGCTCCTCCAAATTAGGCTTAATCAGATAAGGTGAAGCCTTTATTCCAAGTATCAGACCCTCCCCGGATGTATCGAGCGCCGTGTATGCACCCTGAGTCTTACATAATTCAATCAGTCTGGCATAGGTGTCCCCGGGGGCTCCCGGTGGCAGAGAACCGGAAAACACTACCCAGTCTCCCTCACCAACGTTATCCAAGAGTTTGCCGGCTACCGCTTCTATTTCATGTTCGGATACCGTAAAGCCTTTTTCACGCGTATGATGTTCTTCATTGTCAGCACAGTTCGTAAGAGTTATATTTCGCCTTGTTGAACCGCTGACAGTTATAACACACATGCTTATATAATCATCCGAAAGAAAACTGTACAAGCCTTCTTCATTTTCACCCACAAGGGCTATTGCAAGGGATGGTATATGTCCGCATTTTAATGCGCGACTCACATTTATTCCCTTTCCTGCAGGAATTTTCACAGCACTCCCAAGGCCGGTCTCTTTATATTCTTTTTCATCTACCACTACATCGATGGCAGTATTTAATGTAACTGTTACTATTTTCATATATATGATTATACACTAAAACCCCGGGAAATGCTCCCGGGGTCTTATATAAATCTAACTTAATTACCTTTTACACTAAGCCTTACAAGTGCACGGTTTAACTTGGCTTGAGCCATAGCATAATCCTTGTTACTTAAGCCTTCTCTTTTAAGAATGGTTTCTGCACGGTCCTTAGCTTTAAGTGCACGTTCTTTGTCGATTCCGTCTTCCCACTCCCAAGTGGTAGCAAGAAGGTGACAGGAACCATCCATAACACTTAACATTCCGCCAATGCAGGCTGCAGTCTTTTTGGTACCATCTTCAAGCACGATATAGGCCTCGCCCATACCAAGAGCAGTAACGTAGTTACAGTGGTCAGCCAAAATAGCCACATCTCCGGTGATTGTACGGCAAACAACACGTTCAACATCACCCCAGTATAAAAGGCCATCCGGTGTACCGATTCGTATCGGGAATGTCTTCATAGACAACCTCCTTTACTGCTTATTTGCTTTTTCAAATACATCGTCAATAGTACCTGCCATTAAGAAGAAACTTTCAGGAATGTCATCACATTCACCGTCAAGAATCATCTTAAAGCCACGGAGTGTTTCCTTAAGGGGAACGTACTTACCTTCCAAACCGGTAAACTGCTCAGCAACAGAGAAGCTCTGTGAAAGGAAACGCTGTACCTTACGAGCACGGTTAACGGTCATCTTATCTTCTTCTGAAAGTTCGTCCATACCCATGATGGCGATAATATCCTGAAGTTCCTTATAACGCTGAAGTACACGCTGTACGGCACGGGCAATTTCATAGTGCTCATTACCAACGATTTCAGGTGTAAGAATACGGCTTGTTGAATCCAAAGGATCAACTGCGGGATAAATACCCATACTTGCGATATCACGAGAAAGAACGGTGGTAGCGTCAAGGTGAGTAAATGTTGTAGCGGGTGCAGGGTCAGTTAAGTCGTCCGCAGGTACGTATACAGCCTGGATAGATGTAATTGAACCCTTTCTTGTAGAAGTAATACGCTCCTGAAGAGCACCCATTTCTGTAGCAAGTGTAGGCTGATAACCTACCGCTGAAGGCATACGTCCAAGAAGCGCTGAAACCTCTGAACCAGCCTGAGTGAAACGGAAAATGTTATCAATGAAAAGAAGCACGTCCTGATTCTTAACATCACGGAAGTATTCTGCCATTGTAAGACCGGAAAGACCTACACGCATTCTTGCTCCGGGGGGCTCATTCATCTGACCGTAAACAAGTGCGGTCTTTTCCAAAACACCGGACTCCTTCATTTCATTGTACATATCATTACCTTCACGGGTACGTTCACCAACGCCTGTGAAGATGGAGTATCCACCGTGCTCTGTAGCAACGTTGTGAATAAGCTCCTGAATAAGAACTGTCTTACCTACGCCGGCACCGCCGAAAAGACCAATCTTACCACCCTTTGCATAAGGGCAGATAAGGTCAACGACCTTAATACCGGTTTCAAGAATTTCTGTTGATGAAGCCTGTTCCTCGTAAGCAGGTGCGGGACGATGGATTGACCATTTCTCGTCTGTTTCGGGAGCGGGAAGGTTATCAACAGGGTCACCTAAAAGGTTGAATACACGGCCAAGACAAGCTTCACCTACAGGAACCTTAATAGGTTCGCCGGTATCTACTGCCTTTGTTCCTCTTACAAGTCCGTCTGTAGAGTTCATGGCAATACATCTAACTGTATTGTCACCGACCTGCTGAGCAACTTCGGCAATAAGCTTGTTACCGTTATTATCGATTTCAATGGCACTTAAAAGTGCGGGAAGCTCATCATGTCCAAAACGAATGTCAAGAACGGGGCCTGTAACCTGCACAACTTCGCCAATGTGTCTATCGCTCATTTACGAATCTCCTTTAATAATATTTACAGGTATTTCTAATACTAAATACCTTCAGCACCTCCGACAATTTCGGTAATTTCCTGCGTAATGCTTGCCTGACGAGCTCTGTTGTAGTGAAGATTTAATGTTTCAATCATCTCTTCCGCATTGCTGGTGGCTGATTCCATGGCAGTTCTACGAGCTGCCTGCTCACTGGCCACACTGTCGCAAACCGCGCCGTATACTACACCGGCAAGGTATTCGGGAACGATTGCATCAAACACTTCATCACTGGCGGGCTCATATAGTATCAGGTTTCTGATGGAAGCTTTTTCTTCATCAGCTTCAGTAAGTTCAGTCAGAGGAAGAATAGGAACCGCATGAGGAACCTGTGATAACATAGAAACGAACTCTGTGTATACAAGTCTGATTGTTCCATATTCACCGGATTTAAATTCACGGCAAAGAATTCTTGATATTTCAAAGCAGTCACCAACCGAAATTGAAGCTATTTCAGCAAATTCTTCGGAAAGCAGTTCTACTTTCTTTCTCTTAAAGTACTCTACGGACTTTTTACCGATGGGAAGTACTGAGTACTCTTTGCCTGCGGCATCTCTTTCAAGAGCTTTAAATAAGTTGCCGTTATATCCGCCTGCAAGACCACGATCACCTGCGATTACAATATAACAAACCTTTTCAGACTTCTGTTCCTTGGCATATACCGAAGAAAAATCGGTATTGCCTGCGGATATTGTCTTCAGGGTGTTATACAGCTCTTCAAAGTAGGGTCTGCAGTTTTCTGAACGTTCTTTTGCTCTACGCAATTTGGAGGATGCTACAAGTTCCATTGCTTTAGTAATCTGCATAGTGCTTTGAACACTCTTAATACGCAGCTTTACCGCTTTCATGTTTGCAGCCATTTTTTTCCTCCCTTTTTACCTAGTTGCCATATTTTCTGTCAGTAAATTCAGCTGTATAGGCTTCAAGAGCCTTCTTTAAGCTTTCTTCTGTATCAGCTTCAAGCTTTCCTGTGGAGCGAATAGCGTCCATAGCCTTTGAACCGTCAACATTAGTTTCAAGGAATGTATAAAGACCTGCTTCAAATTCCTTAACATCTTCAACAGCCACCTTGGTTAAAAGGTTCTTTGTTACTGCATAAATAATAGCTATCTGCTTCTCAACATCTACAGGTGAATTCTGATTCTGCTTAAGAACCTCAACAATTCGGGCACCCTGATCAAGACGAGCCTTTGTATCGGCATCCAAATCAGAACCAAACTGAGCAAAGGACTGAAGCTCTCTGTACTGTGAGTAAATAAGCTTTAATGTACCGGCAACCTTCTTCATTGCCTTGATCTGAGCATTACCACCTACTCGGGATACTGAAATACCGGGGTTAACAGCCGGCATAACACCTGAGTGGAAAAGCTCTGTCTCAAGGAATATCTGTCCGTCGGTAATAGAAATTACGTTGGTAGGAATGTAAGCTGATACGTCACCGGCCTGGGTTTCAATAACCGGAAGAGCCGTAAGTGATCCACCACCGTGTGCTTCGTCAAGCTTTGCGGCACGCTCAAGAAGTCTTGAGTGTAAGTAGAATACGTCACCGGGATAAGCTTCACGTCCGGGGGGACGACGAATCAGAAGGGAAAGTGCACGATATGCAACAGCGTGCTTACTTAAGTCGTCATAGATAACCAATACGTGTTTTCCCTTATACATAAAGTATTCGCCCATAGCACAGCCTGAGTAAGGCGCAATGTACTGAAGAGGGCTTGCTTCTGAAGCGGTAGCTGCAACTACGATTGTGTAGTCCATTGCACCGTTTCTTGTAAGATTTTCCACAAGGTTAGTTACTGTAGAACGCTTCTGTCCGATAGCTACGTAAATACAAATAACATCTTTACCCTTCTGGTTAATAATTGTATCTGTGGCAATAGTAGTCTTACCTGTCTGACGGTCACCGATAATAAGCTCACGCTGTCCACGTCCGATAGGAATCATTGAGTCGATAGCCTTAATACCGGTCTGTAAAGGTTCAAATACTGACTGTCTTTCACAAATACCGGGTGCAGGGCTTTCGATTGCACGGAATTCTTCCGTTGCAATAGGTCCGTTACCATCGATAGGCTGACCTAATGCATTAACAACACGACCAATCATTGCATCGCCTACCGGTACGGATACTACCTTTCCGGTACGCTTAACTGTCTGACCTTCACCAATATTTTCATCTGAGCCGAACAATACGATTGAAACGCTGTTTTCTTCAAGGTTCTGAGCCATACCGAAGCTTCCGTCTTCGAATTCGAGAAGCTCGCCTGCCATACAGTTTACAAGTCCGCTGGCTCTGGCAATACCGTCACCTACGTTTAAAACTGTACCGGTCTCATTCTGCTTGATTGCGTTTTCGTAATGTTTAATCTGACTACGGATGACACTGGATATTTCTTCGGGTTTTAATTGCATAATCCATCCATCCTTACATTATAGTTTCGTTAATTTTCTTGGAAATTTCGCTCATACGTCCCTGTACGGTACCATCAAGCTGTTTTCCGTCAATTTCTACCTTCAAGCCTGCAAGTACATTTGCATCCAGCTTGTTTTCAATAGAAATTTTTCTTCCTGTTTTCTGTTCGAGCTTAAGCTTAAGTGCCGAAAGCTGTTCTTCGGTTAATTTAACGGCGCTCGTTACAACAGCCTCAGCAATATTATGGTCAGAATTATATCTCTTTGTGTACTCCTGAACACATCCGTCATATTCATTCAGGATGCTCTTCTCACACAAAATTTTGATAAAGCTGACCAGATAACGCTGCACCTTATCACCTAAGGCTTCCTCGATAAGCTTTGTACGCTCCTCTTTTTTAACGGAAGGCTCAGATAAAAGTTTGATATAATCAGGATTTTCTCTGAAAATATCTCTTACTACGGTCATTTCTTCTTTAATGACTTCGGTGAGCTGTTCTTCGGCGGCTAAATCATACAGGCTGCCACCATATACTCTGGCGTACTCTGTCATGATTAATCCTCTCCTACTTTCTCAATAAACTCATCAATTAATTTTGAATGATCTTCTTCGCTGATTTCGCGCTCTATTACCTTGCCGGCAATTTCCATTGCCATGCTGCCGATTTCATCCTTAATCTCATTAACTGCTTTACGCTTCTCCTGCTCAATATCCTTTTCGGCCTTAGCCTTCATGGATACTGCAGTCTGGCTGGCTTCGCGAATGATTTCCTCACTCTTGATTGTTGCAGCCTTCTGAGCATCAGCAAGAATAGAATTGGCTTTCTCTCTTGCTTCAAGCATATTTTGTTCGTATTCCTGCTTAATTGCCTCTGCCTCTTCTTTGGCCTTGTTAGCCTCCGAAATATCTGCATCAGCTTTAGCTCTACGCTTATCAAGTATTTCCCTGATAGGCTTAAATAAGAACTTCTTGATTAAGAATATCTGAATAAATAGGTTGCAAATCTGCGCTATGAAGGTCCAAGGAATTATTGTTACAAGATCTTGGGTCTTGGCTGCGTCTAATAATACTGGCAATCTTCATAACCTCCTATAGTTGATAATCTTAATCTTATTACTTTAAGTGTCCCATAAACATACCGGGTGCTACGAAGATAAGTAAAAGACCGGTAACGAAACCGTAAATACCTGTTGTTTCAGCAAGCGCACAACCAAGAATCATGGTTGATGTAACTTCACCCTTACATTCAGGCTGACGTCCGATAGCTTCAAGAGCCTTAGCAACCGCATTACCTTCACCAATACCAGGACCTACACCTGCGATAAGTGCAAGACCAGCACCAATAGCACATCCTGCGAGTGCAATACCTTTTGCGAGTATATCCATTTTAATTTTCCTCCTTAAAAAAAGAAATAAATATTATTAATTAGCCTTCTGAGGCATTTGAAACATAAATGGTTGTAAGCGTACAGAATATAAATGCCTGCATAACGCCTGAGAACCAGTCAAAATATACCGACAGGATTGCCGGTAAACCAACATCCAAAATAGGAATATGTGACAATACGCTTCCGACTGCTCCGGGAAGAAGCCCGAAAAGCGCTGCGCTGGCAACAGCCAATGCTGAATAAATAAGGCCGCCAATTACCGTACCGGATAAAATATTACCGAAATGACGGCAAGCCATACTTACGGGGGTTGCAAGTTCGGAAAGAATATTTAAAGGGGTCATAACAAAAATAGGCTTTGTGTATCCCTTTAAGTAGCCACCCATACCGCTGGCCTTGATCTTTTTAGCCGTGATAATAACAAATACCACAGCAGCCCAAGCTGCTTCAGTGTTAACATCCGCTGTAGGACTGTAAAGACCCACCAATGCGATTAGGTTTGAAACCACGCTGGTAGCGAACAGTGCTGCCACGAACGGAACAAAGTAAGCAAATTTTTCGCCCATGTTACCGATTACAAATTTATCGGCCATCTCAACAAGCATTTCCGCGAATGCCTGACGCTTTGAAATATTCTCGACCTTCAGATTTCTTGTAAGAAAAATACAAAGTCCGGTAATAATCAGCATTACCAGCCAGCTTACCGCTAAGGTCTCGGTAATTCTGAATTTTCCAAGCACCGGCAAACCCCAGTCAAACTCATACAAGATTTTAGGGCCTGTGATGTTAATGTCCATCTTGCTATCGCTCCACCTCCTGACTTTTATTTTTTTTACTTCTTATAATTCCCATTACTTTAATTCCCAGGCTTGGAATCAAAAGGGGAATAATACCTGCCACCCAGTTAAAGCACGGTGCCACTATGGCGGCAATAATCCAAAGAGCTAAAAAAAGCATTCTTCGCATAAAGCCAAGCTTCCAAATACTTGCAACTCTTTTTTCGTCTTCCTCAACAGAAACTCTCTGAACAGTGAGTGCCATAAGGAAGAAATTTAAAACCGCTACGGCGGCACCGCAAAGCCCGCCTAAAATAACGGTTAAAAAATCCAGTCTTTCACCAAATTCTTGGGTAACAAAATCAAAAATAACGAAACCCACAAACATAATGAAGGTTCCGATAAAGGTACAAACAGTAACGGTAATTGTTTCTTTTTTTACCGCGGGCTGAAGTTTAGCCATCTTAATATCTCCAGTAAATCAATGATTGTTGAAAGAAACTTTCTTCTTTTGATTCTTTTTTTCTTTATTTCGAACCAAAACGTAAAACTTGTATGCAGTCAAAAACGAGGAAGCCAGGCCAAAAGGAAAGCCTATTATATAGACCCAAAGACCCACACCCAGTTTATCGCACAACAGCCAGCATATACCGATGCACATAAGCAAAGGCATTATAAAAGACAGGCCCAATTGGGATAGCAATGTCAATTTCGTGGCAATCTCACGCCATTGCTTCATAGACACCTCTTTATCTGCATCACATATTAATCCACTATCCCAAAAAGTATAGCAAAAAGAATATTGTTTTACAATGATTTTGCGCTAATTTGCCAAATATCTGACCATATCCGTCAGTAAAACTTTTGTTGTTTCCAAAAGCTTTCGTTCGTCCGAAATCACTTCTCCCGTAGGCTCATATGTATATCGGAAAGTCGGAACCCCTCTCATATCAAAAGAAAGGTTCTTCTTATACAGTTTTAAAAACTGATCCAGATTTTCAACTTTTATTTTGGCATCAGGTCTGAAAATAAAAGTAATATCTCCGCTGTGCCCTTTTATATCCGACAGATACAGGCTATGAGCCAGCAATCTGATTTTGGTAATTTTCAGCAGGTTCTCCGCACTTTCCGGTACTTCGCCGAATCTGTCACTAAGCTCATCGGCCATTTCACGGATTTCATCGTCGTTGCTAAGACCGGCTATGCGCTTATAGGTATCAAGCTTTTGTATTTCGTTTAATATATATCCAGGCGGAATAAAGGCATCCACATCCAGATCCACGCTGCTTGAAAAGTCTTCCTCCACCGTTTCGCCCTTCTGCCTTAAAACCGCCTGATTAAGAAGCTTGCAGTAAAGATCATACCCTACAGCCTCCATATGACCGGACTGGCTCATACCGAGGATATTGCCCGCACCGCGTATTTCCAAATCACGCATGGCTATTTTATAGCCGCTTCCAAGGTCTGTGAAATCCCTGATTGTCTGCAGTCTCTTTTCCGCTATTTCTTTTAACATTTTATCCCTCTTGTACATTAAAAATGCATAAGAAGTGCGATTAGAGCGGCCAACCCTGCCCCTTAACTGGTAAAGCTGAGAAAGCCCCAGCTGATCCGAATCATGAATAATCATTGTATTTACGTTAGGAATATCAAGGCCTGTTTCTATAATGGTGGTGGCCACCAAAACATCGATATCTCCCCTGACAAAATCATACATAATGCGTTCAAGCTCGGACTCTTTCATTTGACCGTGAGCAAATGCAACGTTCGCATCAGGAACCAGCCTTTGAACACCGGCCGCAATATCTGCAATACTGTTTACGCGGTTATAAACATAGTACACCTGTCCGGAACGCGAAAGTTCCCTGTTAATCGCTTCTCTGACCAGTTCCTCATTGTATTCCATAACATAGGTCTGAATGGGAAGCCTGTCATTGGGCGGTTCTTCCAGCACGCTCATATCCCTGATTCCCACAAGGCTCATATGAAGTGTTCTTGGAATAGGAGTGGCGGTCAGTGTGAGGACATCCACATCCTCCTTCATCTGCTTTACCTTTTCTTTATGAGTAACACCAAAACGCTGTTCCTCGTCCACTATAAGCAGGCCAAGGTCTTTAAACACCAAATCCTTGGAAAGGATTCTGTGAGTTCCGATTACTATATCCACAAGCCCGTCCTTAAGATCTTTTAAAGTTTTCTTTTGCTTGGAAGCAGGCACAAAGCGGCTCATCAAATCAATGCGAACCGGATAATTTTTCATACGCTGCACAAATGTATTGAAGTGCTGTTCGGCCAAAATAGTGGTAGGCACAAGAAACGCAACCTGCTTGCCGTCCTGTACAGCCTTAAAAGCGGCACGGATGGCAATTTCGGTTTTACCGTAACCTACATCACCGCAGATCAGGCGGTCCATGATTTTAGTGCTTTCCATATCCTTTTTGGTGGCCTCGATTGCCTCAAGCTGATCTCCGGTTTCCTCGAAGGGGAACAATTCCTCAAACTCCTGCTGCCACATCGTATCGGGGCTGTAGCTGTAGCCCTTCCTGGTGCTGCGGGCAGCGTATAAATCAACAAGCTCAGTGGCAATTTCATTAACTGCCGACTTTACTCTGGTGGTAGTCTTTACCCACTCCTGGGTGCCAAGCTTGTTAATCCTGGGCTTTTTCCCGTCACCTGAAGAATATTTCATAAGGGTTTCAAGACCTGTGGCAGGAACATAAAGCACCCCACCGTCCCGATAGTCCACCTTCATAAAATCCTTGGCTACCCGGTCAACCTTAATGGTCTCAATTCCCCTGTATATTCCAACGCCATATCTTTCATGCACCACGTAATCGCCTACATGAAGATCGTTGAAATCGGATATTTTATTACCTTCATAGCGTTTTTTACGCTTTTTCTTTTTCTCGGATCCAAAAATGTCGCTTTCGGATATGACAACGAACTTTATTTCCGGGTACTCAAAGCCTCTTACCACATGACCGTACATTGTCTCGATTTCGCCCGGAACCAGCACTCTGTCTCTGTTATCGCCAAAAAAGGCCATAACATCATTTTCGTTTATATTTCCCGCCAGTCTCTCCGCCCTTGTACGTGAGCCCGAAAGAATAAGCACCCTGTAGTTTCTTTTATGATATGACTCCAGGTCCTTTATAAGGCCAAAGAAATCATTGTTATATGAAGGAATGCTTCTGGCAAACACATTTGCCTTTTCATCAACCGAAAAATCAGTAATTTTACCTTCCATTGTGGAAAGCAAAAGAACATTCTTTTTCTCTATTTTAGATATAACCTGAGCCTTCGAAAAAAGAATATCAGCCTGACCGGGCACTATATAGCCCTTCTCAAGACGCATTTTCATACTTTCCTTAAACTCCAGCTCCACGCCGCCGGCATGCTCAACTGTTCTTGAGGGCTCATCAATTACAAACAACGCATCATCAAAATAGTCCGCAAAGGACATAATGTCCGGGACAAAATACTTAATGTAATTATCCGCATTAAAACTCCAGGGAAACTCAACTATTGTTTCCCTTACCTCTCTGGCCTGAATATCCAGTCTGTGGGCCGACTCCGGATTACCCTCCGCCCTGAATTTATCGGAAAGTTTTCGGGCATCCTCTTCTATTTTGGTCATACCGTGCAAAAGAACATCCTGGGACAGCGGCAGCTCCGTGGCAGGGAAAATGCTTACGCTGTCAAGCCTTTCTATTGAGCGCTGGCTTTCAACGTCAAAGCTTCTGATGCCGGTAATTTCGTCACCCCAGAATTCAAGCCTGACCGGGTTGTCCTCGGTCAAATCAAATATATCTACTATTCCGCCACGGACAGAGAACTGTCCACCGGTTTCGACCTGATATGTTTTTTCATATCCCATTGAAACAAGCTTTTTGGCAAGGGCAGTTTCGCTGATTTCATCACCCAAAAGCAGTGAAACAATATTGTTTTTAAGAATACTGTAATCCGCTCCTGCGTTCATGAGTCCGCTGAAGGTAGTAACCATAGTACAGGGCAGCCCGCTCATTATTCTTTTTATACATATAAGCCTGTCTCTGGTGAGCTTATTTGAATGAACATCGGCTTCATAAAAGATGACATCCTTGGCAGGAAAGGCATGCACATTTTTATCATAAATACGCAGATCTTCGTATATTTCACGGACACGCTGGTCGGAATACGTCACTATTATTCTGTCATGAAAGTTTTCGCCAAGCCCCCAGGCAATATTCCATTTTTGAGAATCCACACAACCTGAAATAAGGACCGAAGTTCCCTTCTTTTTGAAGGTCGCTTCCGCCCTGGTGTAACACTCTAATTCTCTTAACGGCTCTGTTAATACTCTCATTTATCTTTGATCACTTATTGTATGCAGTCGTAATATCCGGCTCTATCGGCTTACTTTTCTGTTATAACGGTTCATTGCTTCATCCGTTTTATCATCAAGCATAAGCTTTACCGCCTCAACAACATCGTCCAGCGCTTTATCAAGATTGTCCACATCCTCTTTACTGAAATGTCCAAGAACCCAGTCCGCCAGGTCCATTTTTGCAGGCTTCTCACCGATACCGATTCTCACCCTTTCAAACTCGGTTGTTCCAAGATGAGCAATCAGGCTTTTCATACCGTTATGACCACCGGCGCTGCCTTCCTTGCGTACCCTGAGCCCTCCTACATCCAAAGTAATATCATCATAAAGCACAATAATCTTATCGGGCTTGTAATAATCCACAAGAGGTCGCACACTTTCGCCGCTGGCGTTCATATATGTCTGGGGCTTTACCAAAAGAATCTTGTTACCCTCAAACACACCTTTTCCTATTAACGCTTTATATTTAACCCCTGTAACATCCGTATCCGAAAGGCGTGCAAGCCTGTCTATCGCCATAAATCCCGCATTATGTCTGGTATTTACATATTCCTTACCCGGATTACCGAGCCCAATTATCATGTACATTTTCTTTTTCCTCATATTCAAAATGATTCTAATCCATATAATACTATAAAAAAGAAAAAAAGGGGATGCCTTTCGACATCCCCTGATAAACAAGATTAAATAATGAATCTTTCGTTTTTCTCAACTACAATCTTTAATCCATCCTCGCCCTTGAAGGTTGAGTTGGCACGTATTGTTCCATGGCTTTCAACAATACAGTTTTCAATATATGTGTTGTCACCGATGTAAACATCGTTAAGAATAATTGAGTTTTTGATGGTACAGTTATTACCGATATAGGTTTCTCTAAAGATAACCGAATCTTCTACGGTTCCGTTAACAATAGTACCGCTGGCAACCAAAGAGTTACGAACTGTAGCGCCAACATTGTACTTAGCGGGAGGAAGATCGTCTACCTTGGAGTAAATATCGGGATACTGTTTGAAGAAGAAATCACGAACCTCAGGCTTTAAGAAATCCATATTGGTCTTGTAGTAATCTTCTACAGTAGCTACATTTCTCCAGTAGCTCTTCATCTTGTATCCGTAAATTCTCTTAATATCCTTAAGACGAATCAAAACATCACGAACAAAGTCATATCTGTCTTCTTCGGCGCACTTTTCAATCATTTCGATAAGTGCACGACGACGTACAACATAGATACCGCAGGAAATTGTTGAGGATTTTGCAACAACGGGCTTTTCCTCAAATTCTTCAATTCGGTGATCTTCGTTCATTTTAACGGTTCCGTATCTGTCTATATCGTCAAGATCGTCGGCATCACGGCAAACAACGGTAATATCCGCCTTCTTTTCAATGTGATATTCAAGAAGCTTGTTAAAATCCATCTTGTAAACACAGTCACCGGAAGCGATAACCACATAGGGCTCATGACTGTTTCTAAGGAAAGAAAGATTCTGGTAAATAGCATCAGCGGTACCGCGATACCAGAAATTGTTTTCAGCGGTTACGGTAGGGGTAAACACATATAAGCCACCCTGCTTACGACCGAAATCCCACCATTTTGAAGAGCTTAAGTGCTCACCAAGACTTCCTGCATTGTACTGAGTAAATACTCCAACCTTCTGGATATGTGAGTTGGACATGTTGCTCAACACAAAGTCAATACTTCTGTAACTGCCTGCGATAGGCATTGCAGCAACTGCACGGCGACTTCCGAGTTCTTTCATACGGTGGCCTGAATTACCACCTGCTAATACGATTCCTATTGCTCTCATTATTCGTCACCTGCCTTTACAAGAGTACGTCCGCTGTCAAGAATATTGTTAGGATAATCTGACACCTCAGTCTTACCGAATATTACGGTATTCTTTCCGATTGTAACATTAGCGGGAATAACGGTTTTTTCACCAACCGTAACAAGACCTGCATTGTAAATCTTCGGATCTGTTTCATTGGGAGCTTCCTCACCGACACCAAGAGTTGTGCCTGCTCCGATTTCAACGCCTTCTGCAACAATTGCTTTATTAAGAGTAGCATTTTCTTTTATAACTGTTCCGTTCATAACAATCGAATCACGGATGACCGCATCCTTACCGATTGTAACGCCACAGCCGATTATTGAATTGTATACCTTACCGTAAATTTCGGTTCCCTCACCGATGATACTTCTCTCAACAATGGAGTCATTGCTGAAATACTGGGGAGGAAGGGCATCTGCCTTGGTATATATCTTCCAGTATTCTTCGTAAAGGTTAAACTCAGGAACTATATCAATGAGCTCCATATTAGCCTGCCAGTATGATTCAAGAGTTCCTACATCCTTCCAGTAGCCTGTAAACTCATAAGCATACAAAGGTGAACCCTTATCGTGGCAGTAAGGAATAATGTGCTTACCGAAGTCCAAAGCGGGCTGCTCTGCCATAGCGGTAAGTGCTTCTTTAAGTGTCTTCCAATTGAAAATATAGATACCCATTGAAGCCAGGTTGCTGCGGGGATGCTCGGGCTTTTCTTCAAACTCTGTAATCTGACCCTTGTCATCGGTAATCATAATACCGAAACGCTTAGCCTCTTCCATGGGAACGGGCATAACCGCGATTGTAACCTCAGCATTATTAGCCTTGTGGTAATCAAGCATTACCTCATAGTCCATTTTATAAATATGATCGCCGGAAAGAATAAGAACATACTCAGGATTAAATGTCTCCATATAATCAATGTTCTGATAGATTGCGTTAGCGGTTCCGGTATACCACTCACTGTTGTTCATCTTCTCATAAGGCGGAAGAACGGTAACGCCGCCAACATTACGGTCAAGATCCCACGGAATACCGATTCCGATATGAGTATTAAGCCTGAGCGGCTGATACTGGGTCAATACACCTACCGTATCAATGCCTGAATTAATGCAGTTTGAGTGCGGAAAATCGATTATTCGATATTTGCCGCCAAAGGAAACTGCAGGCTTTGCCATTTTGGAAGTAAGTACACCCAAACGACTGCCCTGACCACCGGCCAGAAGCATTGCAATCATTTCCTTTTTAATCATATAATTTGTTCCTCACTTTACTTTTTTTCAAGCCCCCTCGGCTTGATAAAATAACCCATAACCCCTTCTTAATTTTGAACGAGTAGCCCCCCAACAGGGATATTTCGAACAATTATAAGATAGATATAAAAATTTTACTCCAAAATGCGGTATTTTTCAAATGTTTTCTTACGATTTTACCTTTTATTTTATTAGTGGTAAAATGAAAACACCCTACTAGTAAACGGAGGCTTTTTACACAATGAAAATAGATTTTAACAACCCTCAGCATGTCTATTTTATCGGCATCGGGGGCATAAGCATGTCGGGTCTTGCAGACCTCCTGTTAGAGGAAGGTTTCAGGGTATCCGGCTCCGATTCCAAAGAAAGTACTCTTACCATGCAGCTGGCCGCAAAGGGTGCAACCATCTATTACGGTCAGGAAGTATCTCACATAACCGAGGATGTGGATATTGTTGTTTATACCGCAGCCATCAAGGAGACCAATCCCGAATACATTCGCATGACGGAGCTTAACATTCCCCACGCCACGAGAGCTGAGTTTTTGGGTCTTTTAATGCAAAATTACAAAACTCCCATAGCCATCAGCGGTACCCACGGTAAAACAACAACTTCTTCAATGATTTCCGAAATAATGCTTGCCGCAGATACCAACCCCACCCTTAATATAGGCGGCGTACTTCAGTCCATCGGTTCGAATACCAGAAACGGCGGCAACGATTATCTTGTTTTCGAGGCCTGTGAATATACAAACAGTTTTCTCAGCTTCTTCCCCAAGATCAGCGTCATCTTAAATGTAGAGGAAGATCATCTGGATTTCTTCAAAGACATAGATGATATAAGAAATTCATTTAATACCTTCGCCAGGCTTTTACCCTCCGATGGTTTTTTGGTGGTAAACGGTGAAATCGACAGGCTTAATAAGGTTATTGATAATATTGCCTGCCCCTACGTAACATACGGAAGCGACGACAGGTTTGATTATTATCCGAGCGATATTTCTTTTGACAAAAACGGATGTCCGTCCTTCACCTGTCACTATAAAAACAAGAACAAAACCGAGGTCTTCACCCTTGGTGTAACCGGAATCCATAATGTATATAATTCACTGTCAGCAATTGCGGTTGCCGACTATCTTGATATACCTGTTGAAACCGTCAAAAAAGCCCTTTTGGCCTGCAGTGGTTCAAAAAGAAGATTCGAACACAAGGGAAGCTTTAACGGTGTTGCCGTGGTAGATGATTATGCTCACCACCCTACTGAAATAGAAGCCACCTTAAAAACAGCAAAAAACGTTGAACACAACACTCTCTGGTGTGTATTCCAGCCCCACACATATACCCGAACAAAGGCATTCCTCAAAGATTTCGCCAAGGCCCTTTCCCTGGCCGACCGGGTGGTTCTTGCAGAGGTTTATCCCGCAAGAGAAAAAGACATATACGGATGCAACTCCGAAAATTTATACAGGGAGTTAATTTCCATCGGTGCGAAATGTGATTATTTACATTCTTTTGAAGATATAAAAGTATTTTTACACAAAAATTGTATCAACGGAGATTTGTTAATAACTATGGGAGCCGGAGATATAGTAAAAATAGCCGACGAGCTGATTGAAGAATAATTATCCACAATATCCACTTTTTTTGAGTTTTTTATGTAACTCAAAAATTGTGGATATTTTATTTCCGCTATACCCTGTTTTATAAAGGTTTTGCAAATTTATCCACATTATCCACATTATTGACCGATGCGGGCAAATCCAGCAACGGCGCGTCTTTTCGTCGTTTTCCCTATATAATTTTGTTAATTTCTTTGTTACAATTTGCCTTGCTAACAAAGCGCCAATTTGATTATTTAGGGGTACGCCGTTTTGTTCATATAAAACGGCCGACGCAGGGTATAGATTTAATGGATTTATTTGTAACCAGTGACTATAGAACACAGACAACCGTCATAGCCAATGCCTTCATCGACGATTATATGAAGGATGCCAATGATGCGCAGCTCAAGGTCTATCTTTATCTTCTCAGAATGATGAGTGCCGGTTTATCTACCGATGTTTCCAAAATGGCCGATCTTTTCAACCATACCGAAAGGGATATTATGCGCTCTCTTGAATATTGGGAAAAGAAAGGACTGCTTAACCTTGAGTACGACAAGGATAACAATCTCTGCGGTGTCAAATTCTGCAACATTGCAAATTCCTCCGCAGTTATGGAGCCTGCCAAAGCACCCGTTATTGCGCCGGTTTCTCTCAAGGAAGTCGGATCGTAGCCATG